>JAGNZK010000013.1 GCA_017984435.1 Nitrosomonas sp.
TGCCCGTTACGCGCATGCCAAGCAATATCGGCGTATGCGTAGCCACTTAAAGAAGCTCAAGACGCTAGTTGGCCGCGTCTGGCGTGACGTATTTCGCCAATTGGCCCAGGTACCGCAGCACCTCAAGTCCAAAGTTACCGATTGGCTGCAGAAAGTCGAGCGCCTACTCAAGCAGCAGCCACAAGACAGTCACAAACTCTACAGCTTGCATGCGCAGCCTGCCGGGCAATCCTTACGATGGTCATACCTTGCACCTGGCTTTGGAGCAGGCGGCAATCCTGATGCAGCAGCAACCTAAGGAAGTGTTCGTAGACTTGGGTTATCGCGGTGCAACTGTCCCCGCTGGGGCCAAGGTCTATCACCGCAAACTCAGGCGCGGTATTATCACGCGGCTGAAACGCGATATTCGGCGACGCAGCGCCATCGAACCGGTAATCGGGCATATGAAAAACGACGGCCGCCTTCGCAGAAACTGGCTGCAAGGCATAGAAGGCGATGCCTTTCATGCCATCCTCTGCGGTTGCGGACACAACCTGCGGCTTCTTCTTGTCTTGATTTTCCAACGCTTGGATTGGCTACCAATCTATGATGACAGAACTGATCATCCCCTTGCTGGCGCATATGCCTGAAAATAGAATTGTTCAGGGGGAACCAAGTATCTCAATAAAAATATTTTTTATTGAGAACACCTAACCCATTGCAATACGATGATTAATTTGTCCGAGTGACTGTTCAACTTGATCCACCAAAATAAGACATAACTCGCCATCTTCTAAGTTAGATAGTGCTGCATCAATCGCAATTGACTCACCAAAGATTTCACTTATTTTTTGTGTACGCTTAGCGTTACCCAAACCCTCTCGCAACAAAGTCAATACCTCTCCATCTGCACGTCCCCGTTGACACTGATCTTGATAAAGCAAAACTTCATCAAATGCATCACCAAGAATCCTGGTTTGTTGGCGAATATCCTCATCACGACGATCACCAGCGGCACTAATGACTACCGAGCGTTTCTTTGATGGAATATTATCAATGGCGCTTACCAGTGCCTGTATCGCATCCGGATTATGTCCGTAATCTGCGATTAAGGTGGCATTACGGTAATTAAAAAGATTGAAACGGCCTGGTGCTGTTTGTGTATTATTCACAAAACCGGTCAAGCCGGTACGGATAACTGTCCAATCCAAACCCAGCGCCCAACCGGCACCAATGGCAGCCATTGCATTTTCTATTTGGAAATTAATACTGCCATTCTTTGTTAACGGGATTTCATGCAACGGTATCCGATGTTCACCGTCTTCTCCTAAAGCCACGATACAACGATTTTCCACATAAATGACACGTTTATGCTGTGCACGATGCATTGCCAGCACTGGATGATGACTGTCATGTGCAAAGAAAATAACTGAACCTGGACAATGATCCGCCATACTAGCGACGAGTGGATCAGCCGCATTCAGTACAGCAAAACCGGTTCTTGGTGTTACATTCTGTACAACAATCCGTTTAACGATGGCCAATTCTTCAGCGGTATTGACATAAGCCATACCCAGATGATCGCCCATACCGATATTGGTCACGACGGCAACATGGCAACGATCAACCCCCAAGCCTTCGCGTAACAACCCGCCACGCGCAGTTTCTAAAACAGCCGCATCGACATCCGGGTGAAAGAGAATATTTCTGGCACTTTTAGGACCACTACAGTCTCCAGTATCAATACACTGTCCATTAACATAGACACCATCAGTGCACGCAACACCGACCCGCTTATCATCTTTACCCAAAATATCCGCAATCAGACGCGCTGTTGTTGTCTTGCCATTAGTACCCGTCACCGCAATCACCGGAATGCGGGCATCATCACCCTTAGCAAACATATTATCAACAATCGCTTCACCCACTGCGCGCGCTTTACCGAAAGAGGGTTGCAAATGCATACGCAAGCCCGGTGCAGCATTAATTTCGATAATGCCGCCTCCCTGTTCTTCCAATGAGAGCGTTACATTGTCGCAAACAACATCAACACCGCAGATATCCAGACCCACTACTTGTGCAGCGGCAATGGCACGTTCCGCCAGTTCCGGATGAACATCGTCAGTCACATCAGTGGCTGTACCGCCTGTCGATAAATTGGCATTATTGCGTAAAATAACGCGCATCCCTTTGACGGGAATCGATTCGGCTGTCAGTCCCTTTCCTGCCAGATGCGTTAAAGAAATTTCATCCAAATGAATTTTAGTTAATGAAGTGACATGTCCTTCACCCCGCATGGGATCGCGATTAATCTGATCCACCAATTGACGGATGCTATGCAGTCCATCACCAATAACTTGCGGTGGATCACGGCGTGCAGCGGCAACCAGCTTATTACCAACGATCAGCATACGAAAATCATATCCAGCGACATAACGCTCAACCAAAACATTATCACTGAATTCAGCTGCAACCCTATAAGCAGCTTTCACTTGTTCAATGCTCATAAGATTAACCGTCACACCTTTACCCTGATTACTATCTTGTGGTTTTATGACTACCGGAACGCCTATCTCGGAAGCTGCCAGCCAGGCATCTTCGGCGCTCTTCACATTGCGGCCGAGCGGAACAGGAATACCGGCAGCATGCAACAAGATTTTAGTCAGTTCCTTATCCTGCACAATTGATTCTGCAACTGCGCTGGTTATATCGCTTTCAGAAGCTTGAATGCGACGCTGTTTACTACCCCAGCCAAACTGAACCAAACTGCCTTCAGTCAAGCGACGAAAAGGGATGTCACGTGCAACCGCAGCTTGCACGATAGCCCCTGTGCTCGGCCCAAGGCGTATATCTTCATCAAGTTCACGTAGACGACGTAAAGCATCATTTAAATCAAATGTGATATTTTCAATAACAGCGTTGCACAGCGCTTGCGCCAACTCAAAAGCAAGTTTGCCGACTTTTTCTTCGGCGTATTCGACAATAACACGATAAGTATTAGCTTCTGGTGTCTTAACCGTGTGACTAAAGGTTATCGGGCAGCCCGCCTGCACCTGCAGACTTAATGTGGCAAATTCAAGCACATGTGCTAGTGTAACAATTTCGTGATGATCGGCAGGTTGCAGCAGAGAAATTTCCGGGAAACGTTCACGTAATCGCGCTTCAAAACCAGGTAGGGTATTAATATTATTCTCAAATCCACCACATATAATGGTAGCTTCAATAGAGGTGTGCCGACTCCATAAATTGGGTCCACGCAATGCTCGAATACGTAATACTTTCATTATTTAATTCCTTGAGTTTGTAAGCCGATTGGGAAATTCTGATTTCCAGGTTTATATTTTTCTTGACTGAATCCAAAAGCTTCAATACCAATGCGTATGAGATCAGGTTCGATGCCCAATCCCCACGCAGCTCCGGCAGCAGCCAATACATTTTCTATTTCTTGAGTATTATGCGTGCCAGTATTTGAGGTTATTTCCAAGAGTTTAATCAGAGGTAGTTCATCAGAACCGTCAGCAAATGTAATCACGCCACTACGCAAAATTACGGCGCGTTTACCCTGTGTAGGGCCGGTTCCATTAGTACGATGTTGCATGATCACGGGTAGATCTGCATCAATACTGAAGAAAATAACTTCGCCGTGACATAATTCGGATATTTCAACCAACATCTCTTCTTTGGCATTGAGTACTGCCGCGCCGATTGGCAGTTTTACATCCTTTTCCACATCATCAATGGCTGCAGCCGTAGGCGTCACTACATCGATTTGCGTGCGGAACACAGCAAAAACTTGTTTCAGTGTTTCAATGTCGTAATGACCAAAATGATGGGTTGGATCGACATTAGTAATCACGCCAATCTGACAACTGTCATAAGCCAATCCTTCATTCAGCAGCACATCGAAACCATTCTCAAATACTGCGGCTGCAACGGTTGGATTCATCAGTGTGCGGTTTGCTGCCGCCCAGTTTGCGCTGTTGTTTTTATCAATTCTCCTGTAATCCAGATAAAGCCCGTCACTGCATGCCAATCCGGTTTGTTTACCCGAAAGAATAAGCAATCTGGCAATAAGATAAGCAACCGCCGTCTTGCCGTAACTACCCGTAATGCCCACAATAGGGATACGACCGTTATCTTGTGGCGGAAATAAATGATCGACGATTGCTTTGCCAACAGGACGAGGTGTGCCAATCGCCGGTTTAATATGCATCAACAGACTTGGACCGGCATTCACTTCAACAATGGCACCACCTTGCTCATTCAATGGACGAGAAATATCGTTGACCACCAGATCAATACCTGCAATATCCAGCCCAATAACACGAGCAGCCAATGACGCAGCAGATGCAGTACTGGGATGAACTTCGTCGGTGACATCAAATGCATGGTTACCGTTGCGTTGAATCAGAACCGTGATACCGGCTGGAACGATTGCATCACTGTGATAGCCTTGATGAGCGATTTCCATTTGTGCTGCACTATCCAGGCGGATTAAATTCAATGGGTGATTTTCTGTCGATCCACGACGCGGATCGGAATTAATTTGAGATTCTATGAGTTCGGCAATGGTTGAAACCCCATCTCCAATGACTGAGACTGAATCGCCTCGTGTTGCAGCGACGAGTTGTCCGCCGACGATCAATAGCCGATGTTCAATACCGGTAATATAACGTTCGACCAATACCCCCGTGCCTTCTTCCAATGCCATGTGATAAGCCGATTCAATTTCTTCCCGATGGCTTAATTCAATAAAGACCCCGCGTCCATGATTTCCGTCACAAGGCTTGACGACGATCGGCATACCGATATCATTGGCGGCTTCCCAGGCAGCCCCGGCACTTTCAACGATACATCCTTCCGGAACAGGAACACCGCAGGATTGCAGCAATGCCTTGGTCAAATCCTTATCACGGGAGATGCTCTCTGCAATGGCTGGTGTACGATCTGTCTCTGCGGTCCAGATGTGCCGACAGTGAGCACCATATCCCAATTGCACAAGATTTCCTTTAGCAATGAGCCGGATAGCTGGAATATTGCGCGCTATAGCAGCATCCACGATACAAGCCGTAGAAGGACCTAGCCAGAGTGAATCAACTAAATCCCGAAGATGCCTAATAGCGCCATCCACATCGTAAGATGGGTTGGGAGATTGCTGGAAGTTCATGGCTGCCAATACCAATTCACGTGCTGAATACAAAGCAGCTTGTGTAATTTCCGCGTGCCAGGCGCTTAATGCAACGTTATACACACCACGCACCGAAGTCTCGCGGGCTCTGCCAAAACCACCTCGCATGCCAGCCATATTCTGTAGCTCTAATGTGACATGTTCCAGAATATGGCAAGGCCATGTACCTTCCTGTACGCGGCGTAAAAAACCGCCACGTACTTCATAGCTACAACGGTGTTCAATCAGTGATGGCAGCCATTCGGATAAACGTTCATAAAAACCGGGGATCGTATCAGAAGGGAAATCTTCGAGTTGACCGATGTCAACAGTCGCTTCAAGGGCAGGATAGTAGGTCCAGCGATTAGGACCATTCAAATGTTTGATTTCAAGAAATTTAATATCTTTTACATTTTTACAGTCCAGATTCGAGTAGTCAGACATAACATTGATACCAGGAAAAAGATATCGTATTAACGCTGCTCAAACCTATTGGTTTACATAAAGCGCAAAATAATTCTCAAATACATTACAGAAAATGATCCAACAGCTTACGGCTATGACGATCCAGTGCCAGACGATCACGGATCAAAAAATGAATGCCATGATTATCTGTAATCATCAGCGATGATGTCGTTAAGCGGCGTATATCCTCTTCACCTTTGAGAATAAAAGTGACTTCGCCGCGATCGGTTTCAACTTGCCAGGTACTGGGCGTAATAACACCGGAAACTTTCAGCAAACGCTTGATCTCCGGCATAAATTCACGATTAGCCAGCTCCGATTCAATGAGTACGCGGTACTCTTCTGGTAAGTCAGTTAATCGCTCTATCCATGCCAATTCATGACCATGTGCATCAACCAGGGCGATGCCCTGATCCGGATCAGTAATCGGAAATGAGCGTATCGGCACTACGCCGTCCTGCACTAAACCAGATTGATCCGTAAAAACCAATCGCCCATAAGTGTTTTGACTTAATTGATAGTCTGGCGAATCGCTCATTTACGTTCTCCCGCAGCACTATGCTCGACAGCAGCAACAAATGCCCGATCTTCGGTATCCACATTACGTGCTTGCGCTTGATACAAGCGATAATAATAATCTTCGCGTGCCATCAATTCAGCGTGACTGCCAATTTCGACGATTTTTCCACGATCAAGAACAATTAAGCGATTGGCCTCACGTAAAGTCGACAAGCGGTGTGCAATGGCAATCGTGGTACGGCCACGCACCAGATTATCCAACGCTTCTTGAATGTCTTTTTCAGTGGTTGTATCCACCGAAGAAGTCGCTTCATCCAGAATCAAAATGCGCGGATTAATCAACAATGCGCGAGCAATGGAGATACGCTGGCGTTCACCGCCCGACAGAGCCTGTCCACGTTCGCCAACCAGTGAATCATAACCATGGGGAAGACGCAGAATAAATTCATGCGCATGAGCAGCGCGCGCCGCTGAAATAATTTCTGCATGCGTTGCCTGCGGTTTACCGTAAGCGATATTTTCCGCAATGGTTCCGTAGAACAAGAAAGGTTCCTGAAGTACCAGACCAATATGCTTGCGATACTCAGTAATCGGTAATGAGCGTATATCATGCCCATCGATCAGAATGGTTCCTTCGGTGACATCGTAGAAACGGCAGATCAGATTAACCAGGGTGCTTTTTCCTGAACCGCTATGCCCGACTAGACCGATCATTTCACCAGGTTTGATAACCAGATTGATGCCTCGCGTAATACTGCGCGTACCATAGCGGAAACCGACATTGCGCAACTCAATTTGGCCTTGAATGGTCGGTAAATGAACCGGATTAGATGATTCCGGAACGCTGGAAACATGATCCAGAATATCAAATATGCGCTTGGTTCCAGCCGCAGCTTTTTGCGTGATGGAAACAATACGGCTCATCGAATCGAGTCTCAGATAGAAACGGCCAATATAGGCTAGAAAGGCCGTCAGTACACCGACCGAAATTTCATCTTTCGATATCTGCCAAATACCAAATACCCACACAATCAGTAAACCAACTTCGGTCAGCAATGTGACCGTCGGTGTAAATAATGACCAAATCCTATTCACACGATCATTGATCTGCAAATTTCGTTGGTTCGCGGCGTGGAAACGTGCCGTTTCCCTTTTCTCTTGTGCAAATGCTTTAACCACTCGAATGCCTGGAATAGTGTCCGCCAGCACATTGTTGACCTCGGCCCAGATACGATCAACCTTCTCAAAACCAATTCGCAGCCGGTCGCGAACCAGATGAATCAGCCATGCGATGATCGGTAGCGGCACAAGCGTCACTAACGCCAGCCAGGGATTGATCGATATCAGAATCAAGGCAGTCATGCCAATCATGATGACATCAGTGGCAAAATCCAGTAAATGTAACGAAAGAAAAAGATTAATACGATCGGTTTCAGCACCGATGCGCGCCATTAAATCGCCGGTACGCTTACCCCCGAAATATTCTTGGGAAAGATTGAGAAGATGTTCATAAGTTGTCGTGCGTAAATCGGCGCCGATGCGCTCCGAAACCAGCGCCAGCATGTATGTTCTTGCCCAACCCAGTATCCAGGCAAGGATCGCTGCAACTAATAAACCGGAAAGATATAGCGTCACCAAGTCGGTATCAATCGGCTGACCGTTCTGATAAGGTATCAGCACATTATCCATCAACGGCATCGTCAAATAAGGCGGTACCAGCGTTGCGGCGGTACTACATAAGGTCAACAAAAATCCGATGAGGAGGCGTCCTTTATAGGGTCTGGCAAAGCGCCACAAACGTAGCAATGTCCAAGTGGAGGGTGGCGTATGGGTTTGCTTGTCGCAGACTGGGCACTCGTCTTGATCGGCAGATAAAAGAGTCGCGCAATTCGGACATTGCGCTTGTGTGTGTGTGGATAAAGGCAACTCACCGGTAAGATGAAAATTGAGTTGTTGCATAAAGCACTCAATCAATCGACTGACCGCGATGTCATTACCTAAGCGGTAGCGCCAATACGCAAGTCGCGTTTGGGGATCAAATAGTTCAAGACAACCGACCCCTGCACAATCTCGTTGCGCCAGTAATAAGTCCTGTTGATAACACCACTCTTGCCAAGTTTCATCGGCAGCCATTTTAGCCAGCAAGCGCTTATTAGTAACGACTACAATGCCTTCAGCAAAATGTAACTGTGTATTAAGATCAATCTCGATCCAGGCGAGTACATTTTCTTCGCCAGTTAATTGTGACGAAAGCGATTCGGCCCAGATGGCAGGTAAGTTATTAAGCGATAAATGAGGGAGTTGCTGCATTAGCTAAGTTGCAAGAGAAAGTGGAATGGAAGTTTCTAGGAAAACAGGTGAAAGAGCGCAATCAATCCTCAAATGGATTGATGATAGATTTTGCTTGTGGACACAGCTTTTTTAGTCACATGTTTTCCAATCAATAGATGTTTTGTATCAAGCTGATATTCGCTAGCACCAAGGTTTTAGAACTTATTCTGGGTCTTTCTGGTAATTCTCCATTTTGGTATTTTCTACGCATCAGTTTTTGTGGCTTGGTAGTTACGAATTCCAGTTCTGCATTTGTGATCGAATATGCGGTTGCTCCTGAAGATTCATTTTTAGACGCAAATGCCTAGCAGATTCTGATAAGACATAAAAAACAACTCGATAATGATTAATTGGAATCCAACCATTTATCAAACTTATGATCAATGCCAGTATCCGTCGGTAAGTCATCAGCCAGTTCAAGCTCATTATCAACAAGAGTATCCGTCGGCAAGTCATCAGCCAGTTCAAGTTCAAGCTCATTATCAACAAGAGTATCCGTCGGCAAGTCATCAACCAGTTCAAACACATTATCAACATGAGTATCAGACGGCACATCATCAATCAGTTCAAACTCATTATCCATATAAGTATCTGTCGGCACATCATCAACCAGTTCAAACTCATTATCCATATAAGTATCTGTCGGCACATCATCCGCCAGCAGCTCGGTATCATTTACAGTTGTATACTTACCTTTTTCCAAAAATTGCCAATACGTCGTAGACACCAGAACAAAAGCGAACAACACCGTCAGCAGCAATAATAGCTTTCCAATATTAAAATACCCGTCATGTCCACCGTAAACGGAAGTACCATTCCCTGAACTCATGATCTTCAATGTCGGTTGGCAATGCTCCAAAGCTGTACGACGAGCAGATTGCAATCGATACACGGTGCTTTGTTTCATATTCTCATTGATACTGTGATTTAATAGTTTGGCGATTTCTTTTCCCAATTCTTGCTCGTTCATAATTTAACTCCTTTCTCCTTGAGTATTATAGCTAACGTATGAACTGCCCGTGAGCAGTGCGTTTTTACACTTCCCTCTGAGCAATTCATAATCGCGGCGGTCTCCGTTAAACTCATTTCCTCCCAGTAACGCAGTAGGAAGGCTTCGCGTTGACGTGCCGGAAGAATTTCCATCGCTTTTTCTACTAGACCAATCAGTTGTGCTCTTTCAAGCTGTACATCAGGCGCTTTGGCGAAATTGGATTCTTGTTTTATCGGTAAAGTTTCAAGGATATCAAAATCTTCCTGGCCTTTAGTCTGATCCTTAGGCATAAACGCAGAAAATAGCGTAGTCCATAATGAACGAGTTTTCTGTCGCCGATAGTAATCGCGAATAGTATTCTGCAGAATACGTTGAAACAAAAGGGGAAGTTCTTCAACCGGTTTTGAAGCATATTTTGCCGTGAGCTTCATCATGGAATCCTGAATGATGTCCAGCGCTGCATGTTCATCATGAACCGCAAATAGGGCTTGTTTATATGAGCGTCTCTCGGTTTCAATCAGAAAATCCGAAAGTTCTTCTCGAGTAGCCAGGATCGTCAACCTTTACTTGTGGTTAAAAATAATTTAAAAAGCTAAAACCAGCGGATACGAAACCTTTTCGCACACGCTGGTTTTAAAGTTATTCATCCATTGCTAAAACACGGTCACTTCTTATTTTTAAACAATAACACAAAATAATGAATTTTTTATGCAACAACACATCGTCAATTGCCCGCAGTGTGGTAAAAAAGTAGTATGGGAGTCGGCCAATTATTTCCGCCCATTTTGTTCTGAGCGTTGTAAAACAGAAGATTTATCTCAGTGGGCTCAAGAGTCTTATCGAATTCCAGAGTTAGAGAAAGATTTTGAAGACAAAGAAAATAGCTGATTTTATATGATGGATGAATCAATCTATGAGCAGAATCGTTTATTACAGCGTAAGCTGGATCACCTACTCAAACAAGCAAGAGCCAACGAGAAGAAACAGGAATTATACGAAGCTTTTGGTTTTGAAATTATCGGTGCTAATACACCTAAACAGTTACGAGATTTATTGTTAAATCAAATCATAGCGCGCTTTCAACTCCATGATGCTGTCTTGTGTCTTGTTGATCATCATAAAGATATCGAACGTTTATTTTTTGATCACGATGAAGAGGCGCGTTTGAATTCTGAGAACAAGTTATTGATTCTTGATACTTTGAAAGATGCAGAAATCATTCAGTCGTTGATCAACTATCCGATGCTGGGCTCCGAGGTATTAGAAAAATACCGCTGGATGACAGATAATTTAAAAAATCGGGATCAAATCAAAAGTGCTGCATTTTTACCACTCCTGCGCAGTGATCGGATCATTGGTTCACTATTGCTGATCAGCCATGATGTTAAGCGCTATCAACAGGATGCCGGAACATTTTTTCTGCAAAAACTATCAGCAATGATTGCGGTTGCAATAGAAAATTGCCTCAATCAGCAAAGAATTAAAGAAGTCAGTTATCAAGATGTTTTAACACAAGCTTATAACCGTCGTTATTTCGACTTGCGCTTCAAAGATGAAATTGCCAGAGCCATTCGCTGGAATGATGATCTTATTTGTATGTTTCTTGATGTTGATCACTTCAAGAATATAAATGATACCTATGGGCATCAAACAGGCGACTTGGTGTTAAAACGTATGACTACTTTGATTAAAGAACAAGTGAGAGCTTGTGATATTGTGGCTCGCTATGGTGGTGAAGAATTCGTTGTTGCGCTGCCTACGACAATGCCGTCAGCTGCATACGAGATAGCGGAGCGCCTGCGCCAGGCGATTTGCTTAACAACCCTGAGTTTTCATGACAAACAATTCAAAGTATCTATTTCAATCGGCATGGCCAACCTGAAAAGCCTGTCGGTCGCCCAGCCCTACGATACTGAATTGATTTGCACTACCTTACTGGATAGAGCCGATAAAGCCCTATACAACGCCAAAGCAGGCGGTAGAAATCAGGTGTCATTTTATACTAATTCATCTAATCAATGAGTTAGCTGATATCCATCTGCCAGCTTCTTATTCAAATACCCTATTGCGTTTCAGATTTGATACAGCGCCAACGATTATACGATACCGCGCATCATCGCTATGCCATGGGCTCCCATCTCTTGTGCTGTCGGCAAATCTTCCCGGCATAAACCACCCAAAGCATAAATCGGTAACGGGTAACCACGGATCAGTGTGGCAAACTTTCTCCAGCCTAATGCAGATAATTCCACATGACTGAGTGTCGGTTGAACCGGACCCAACACAACAAAATCAAGCCCGAGTTGCTCTGCTGCAAAGAGTTCTTCGGCATTGTGGCAGGATGCACCACATAATCCATATTCCGCATCAGGGCGATGTGACATTGCCATCAATTGCGGTGACGACAAATGTACACCATCGGCGCCGATTTCACGGGCTAATGCTACATCGCCGTTTATCAGCACTCTCGCTTGATAAGTGTGTGCAAGTGAAAGCACTTGTCGTGAGAATTCCCGCAACAAATCTTGCGCCATGTGTTTCTCACGAATCTGAAGCAAACGCAAACCATTTTGCAATGCCTGCTCAATTTGCTTTAATGCAGGTTCGATGCCGATCTCCGTTGCCCGTGTAATGGCATAAATCGACGGCAGTAAAAGTGCCTGTAAAATAGGTCCGTTAGCTGGCAGGATAGGGGATACTTCAACCTGCTGCGGCCATTGCCAGAACAAACCTTGATTTTCCCTGGATGAAGGTTTGCCTTCCCATTCCGTTACGCGAAAAAAATGTAATCGGACGTTAGCATGTGAATAGGTATATCTCCTTGTTATCCAAGGCTGGGCATGGCGAACTTGAATCCCCAATTCTTCCCACAACTCGCGTTCCAACGCATGCAATAAAGATTCGTTTTTTTCGACCTTGCCACCGGGAAATTCCCAATAACCGCAATATACCTTGCCTCCGGGTCTGCGCGTCAGTAAAAACCGGCCATCGGGTTGCGTAATGACAGCTGCAACAACCTCAACGATGGGTGTTGATTCAGTGAGCGGAATGGAAACGTTATTCACAGACTATGGCTGGTTGCTAACCGATTTTTGCCTGCCGGCCAGATCCCGAGCAAACTGCCAAGCCACACGACCACTGCGTGAACCGCGTTCAAGTGCCCATTGCAACGCTTCTGTCCGTGCCAAAGCGGTCATTTCACGGATACCAAAATATGCCAGCCAGTAACGCACAATTTCCAGATAGTGTTCCTGATCGAAAGGATAAAATGACACCCACAAACCAAAACGTTCCGACAAGGAAATTTTTTCCTCAATCGCTTCACTGGGATGTACTTCCTCGCCAATATGGCGCGTATCGAGATTATCGCGCATAAACTCCGGCACCATGTGACGCCGGTTGGATGTGGCATAGATCAGCACATTATCGGAAACCGTGGCGATCGATCCGTCCAACACCACTTTCAGCGCTTTGTAACCGGATTCATCGGTTTCAAAAGACAAATCATCGCAAAACAAAATGAAACGCTCCGGGCGCTGATAAATCTTTTCCACGATGTCATGCAGATCAACGAGATGGTGTTTTTCCACTTCGATCAGACGTAATCCATCCTTTGCATATTTGTTCAACAATGCTTTGATCAATGAAGATTTACCCGTGCCGCGCGCGCCTGTCAGCAACACATTATTGGCAGAAAATCCCTGCACAAACTGCTGCGTATTCTGGTCAATGCGCTGCTTCTGATCATCAATGCCGCACAACGCATCCAGCGTAATTCGATGCGGATGTGTTATCGATTGGATAAATCCGGCGTTGCCTTGTCTGCGCCAACGAAAAGCGATTGCCGTCTGCCAATCAGGATCTGGCTGTACCAACGGCAAAAACTTTTCCAGATGATCGAGCAATCGGTCTGCCCGTTCGCATAATTTGTCGTAATCACTCATGGGATATTAACTTAGCTGCGATAACTTGCGTTAATTTTGACGTAATCATAAGAAAAGTCGCAGGTCCATACCGTGGTGGAAGCTGAGCCGCGATTCAGCACCACGCGCACAGTGATCTCGGATTGATGCATTACGCGCTGCCCATCGACTTCTTGATAATGAGCCGCTCTGCCGCCTTTTTCCGCAACCAGCACGTCGTCCAGATAGAGTTGAATGCTACTTACATCCAGATCATCAATCCCGGCATAACCAATCGCTGCCAGAATCCTGCCCAGATTGGGGTCGGACGCGAAAAAAGCGGTTTTGATTAACGGTGAATGCGCAATGGCATAAGCCACTTTGGTGCATTCATCCGTGTCCTTGCCGGCATCTACTTGCACGGTAATAAACTTGGTCGCGCCTTCGCCATCGCGTACGATCATCTTGGCCAGATCAGCGGCAACTGCGGTGACAGCTTCTTGCAGCAAACCAAATTCTGCACTGTCTTGACGAATAATTTCGCTATGCTCCGCTTTCCCGGTGGCAAGGACTATAAAGGCATCATTGGTGGAAGTGTCGCCATCCACCGTGATGCGGTTAAATGAATGATCCGCCGCATGTTGCACCATATTCTGTAACAAAACCTGACCGATCACCGCATCCGTTGCAACATAGCCCAGCATGGTCGCCATATTCGGGCGGATCATGCCGGAACCTTTGGCAATGCCGGTAACCGTCACCGTTTTGCCATCAATCTGTACTTGCCGCGAAGCCGCCTTCGGCACGATGTCTGTCGTCATGATCGCCTGCGCTGCGGCAAACCAGTTATCACTCTTGCAATTGGCTATGGCGGCAGGTAATCCATTGACAATCCTATCCACCGGCAATGGCTCCATAATCACACCGGTCGAAAACGGCAAAACCTGCTGCGTCGTGCAACCCAATAGTCTGGCTAATTCAGAACAAGTCACCAGCGCATGTTGAATCCCCGTCTCACCGGTGCCGGCGTTGGCATTACCGGTATTGACCACCAGTGCGCGAATGGACTGTGTCAAATGTTGCTTCGCTACAATCACCGGTGCTGCACAAAAGCGATTCTGCGTAAACACACCGGCAACTTGCGTGCCTTCATCCAGCAGCATTACCAGTAAATCCTTACGACCGGGCTTTTTAATGCCGGCTTCGGCAATGCCGAGGGTCACGCCCGCAACGGGCAACAGTTGTTCGGGAGTTAAAGGAGTAATATTGACGGGCATGGTAAATCATCATGGTTATTAGAATGCCGCTATGCTACCGTATCTTTAGCCATGTTTTCCAGAAATTACGCTATCATTTTTTCCGCAATAAGCCATATTTCGCTATGATTTGTTTAGGCATTTAAAAAGAAAGAAATCTCGGGAGCTTGCTCCCGAGTAGTCAGTCTGAAGGAATTTCTTGATTCACAAATAGGAGGTTAGAATGAATTGTACCATCCGCTACAAGGAACGCCGCCATTACAAATATACGTTATTTGAAGACTATCCTATCCAAACAGACCTTCGTCCACCGCACGCCATCTCGACAAGATTTATCGATCTTGATTTGGATGGTTTGCTTACAATTAAGAAGAACTATGCTTGGGATGGTGCCAGTGGTGCTTTTGATACAAAAAATATCATGTGAGGCTCGCTGGTTCATGATGCTTTGTATCAACTCATGCGTGAAGAGCTTATTTCGCTGGAGAAGCGCGAAGATGTGGATTGGTTACTCCGAGAAATTTGTCTTGAAGATGGTATGTCCAGGATTCGCGCTGACTGGGTTTATCATGGTGTAGATATTTTTGGTGCATCCAGTGCCAAGCCGGATCTACTTCACGCACCTTAAACATTAAACTACTTCTATGTGATTTACATGGAAAATACAATAAGGGCGTGCATAATCAAGTATGCAAGAAAATTAATAAAAGCGTAAGAAATATAAAGATATTGCTCACGACTACCTGATTTACCAATAAAAAACCCCGGTTTGCCGGGGTTTTTTATTTATATAATGCGAAAACTTACTGAGGCACAATATTGGATGCTTGTTTGCCTTTAGGGCCTGTCGTTACGTCGAAGGTAACGCGTTGGGCTTCGCGCAGTGTTTTGAAACCGCTGCTGTTGATTGCAGAGAAGTGTGCAAATAAGTCTTCTCCACCGTTATCCGGAGTAATGAAACCAAAACCTTTAGAGTCGTTGAACCATTTTACAATACCTGTTGCCATTTATATTTCCTTACTGATTAATGAATTTACGTCTACGTGATCCGTAGTGACCATTGAATATCAAGGAAAAAAGGTCAACCATAAGCATCACATTTCACAGCTTGAATTCAAAAGACCTGAATAAGATACACGTTTACTAACAAAATTCAAGTGTTTATTCATAACGCAATCCTCACAGATGCCTGGCTTTTTGATTAGAGATCGCGCTATTGATTTGAATAATTCTTTTACTAAGGTAAGTTGTTGAGAAAATCGCCGGATTAAATGTTCTAGCTTTGAATTTAGGACTGTTTTCCACCCTTATTTCTGATTTATAAAAATTACATTTGTATGAAAATGGTCTTAAAGGTAATATTTATAAAACATTAGGTATTTTTAGTAATGGATTAGGCAAATAATGGCTCCTAACTATATCAATAGAAAAGTATTTTCTCTCGTTGCTCTAGTAGCGTTACTATTTCTGGCAAACCCGGTGCGAGCGAACCCCCTTCATGCTGCTATCGTGCTTGATTCGGATACGGGCGAAGTGCTGCATGCGACGCACGCCGATGCCAGCCGTTACCCGGCTTCTCTGACCAAGATGATGACGCTCTACATGTTGTTCGAAGCAATAGCGCAGCGCAAAATGACCATGGGTACCCGGATGCCAGTATCCGTACATGCGGCGGCCATGCCATCGACGAATATCAATCTGCGATCGGGTGACAGCATCAGTGTGCATGAAGCAATTCCGGCGCTGATTGTGCGTTCCGCCAATGACGTGGCGGCAGTAGTGGCCGAAGCACTCGGCGATACGGAAGCCAATTTCGGTCGCATGATGACCGATAAGGCTCGCAAACTGGGAATGCATGCCACCACCTTCCGTAATGCCTCCGGACTGCCTAACGGCGAGCAGAAAACCACAGCACGGGATATGGCAACGCTATCCATGCGCTTGATGAAGGATTTTCCGCAACACTACCATTATTTCTCTACGCAATCGTTTAGTTACAAAGGCGTCACTTACAATAGCCACAATCGCATGGTGCGTAACACGCATGGCGTGGATGGTCTGAAAACCGGTTTTATCCGGGCCTCGGGATTCAATGTCGCCACATCTGCCAAACGCGGTAATCGTCGCGTGGTCGCGGTGGTGATGGGGGGGCCAACCGCCGCTTCCCGTGATCAACACATGGCGCAGTTGCTGGATCGCAGCTTTACCCGAGGAAATGCAGCAATTCAAGTGGCCAAAAATAACGGGGATGTTCCAAACAGAGCGCCCGTTGTGGTGCAAAAAGTCAGTGTTTCAACACCTGCGATCAAACCTGCCCCGATGCAGAAAAAAACACCGAATCCAGTAATACCAAAGGTTGCGCAAGTTGAAACCAATATTGAGCCACAGAGAGTTACGGCAACCAACAAAAGTTGGGAAGTGCAAATCGGCTCTTATTTAGCGCACGACCGCGCACAGGCTCAGGCGCAGGCCGCCACTCGTTGGATACCCGGTGCCGTAGTGATCACTGAAGTCGAAATCAGTAACCGCAAACTGTATCGCGCCCGACTGGTAGGTCTGCAGGAAAATCAGGCACGTACCGCTTGTCAGAACCTATCCCGGCAAGGCATGGAATGTATGGTCGTCCGCTCGCACGGCTGATGACTACTCGGGGTTTAGAAGCAAGTATTTGACTGTTAAACAATGCAGATTGATAAAGAATTGGATGCACGTGGCTTGGTTTGTCCATTGCCTATTTTACGTACCAAACAGTCGCTATCCGCGATGATCAGCGGACAAATTCTGAAAATTGTTGCAACTGATCCGGGTTCGGTGATTGATTTCCAGGTTTTTGCCGATCAGACAGGCAATGAGTTATTGTCTTTGTCAGAAACAACTGATGAGTTTGTTTTTATACTGAAAAAGAAATAATCCTGGTTATCAAGAATACCCGGATAATCCCCAAAAGATCATAGCGTTATTAACCACCTGCGACGGTCATATGATCAATGAGTACAGATCCGCATTGTTTCGATCCATGCACCACGACATCATTGCCGATAGCCGATATTCCCTGAAATATTTCCTGCAAATTGCCTGCAATGGTAATTTCCTCTACCGGATAAGCAATTTCACCATTTTCAACCCAATAACCTGAAGCGCCACGAGAATAATCTCCCGTGACTGCATTGACGCCATGTCCTAATAATTCTGTTACCAACAGACCTTTGCCCATTTTCTTCAACAATGCATCGAAATCCAGCGGCGCTGCATTCTGCATGATCAAGTTATGCGTACCGCCGGCGTTCCCGGTTGTGCGCATTCCCAGTTTGCGCGCGGAATAACTACCCAGAAAATACCCCTGCACGACACCATTCTCAACCACATTGCGTGCGACCGTAGCCACCCCATCATCATCAAACGCACTACTGGCCAGACCTTTATGCAGATGCGGTAATTCACGGATCTGGATATCCGGCGCAAAAACCTGTTGACCGATACTGTCCAACAAAAAGGAAGATTTGCGATAAAGGCTGCCGCCACTCACCGCCGAAGCAAAATGTCCGATCAAACCCGATGCAATGGGCGCTTCAAATAATACCGGTGCTTCACAGGTTGCAATTTTCCGTGCGCCCAAACGTGCCGCACTGCGTGCACCTGCTTTTTGCCCGATACTCTCAGCCGATTCCAGATCAGCGGCATCGCGCGCAACGCTATACCAGTAATCGCGCTGTTTGCTGTCTCCCTGCTCAGCGATCATGGCACAACTCATACTGTGGCGTGACAGCGGATATCCGCCCATAAAACCCAGGCTGTTGGCATAGATAAACTGAGATTCACTGACTGAAATCGTGGCACCTTCGGAATTAGTAATGCGTTTATCTGCTGCATAAGCTGCTTGTTCGCATTGTTTTGCCAGCTCGATGGCTTCTTCAACCGACAATTCCCAGGGGTAGTACAAATCCAACTGCGGATAATCTTGTGCCAATAATTCCGCATCGGCTAATCCGGCACAATCATCGTCTGCAGTGTAACGGGCAATCGACAAAGCGGCCGCAACCGTATCGCTAATGGCTTGCGGCGAAAAATCGGAGGTACTGGCATTGCCGCGCTTCTGCCCGATGTAAACGGTGACTGACAGCCCTTTGTCACGATTATATTCAATCGTTTCAACCGCACTCTGGCGCACTGTGACAGTTTGACCAAACCCATCGGAAACATTGGTTTCACAGGCAGTCGCACCGCCTTGTTTTGCGTATACCAGAATATCACGGGCAATTTGCTGGAGTGTGCTCAGCGGATACGAGAATCGAGAGTTGGAAACGGGTAGATTGTTCATAGATAACGAGTTGGCAGAGAATTTAAGCTGGAATTTAAAAAAGAAGTTTTTCAGTCACAAAAAAACAAATCGAATGGAATAACACGCATTGAAAGCGCTATGATAGCAGCTTCTTGACACCGCATTACATAGGTTACCGTGCAAAATAACCCGGAAAACGATCACAAACAGGATGATGGGCCGAGCAAAACGCAGCGTAAGAAAGACATGCATGCTTTACAGGAAATCGGCGAGCAATTGGTAGAGCTGGATCAAAAGAAATTGATCCAGTTTAATTTGCCGGAGATCTTAATCGACGCAATTAATCTTGCTCGCCCCATGAATAAACATGGCGCACGCCGCCGGCAAATGCAATATATCGGCAAACTCATGCGCAACATCGATGTGCTGCCCATTCAGGAAAAGCTCGATTCCTGGCAACAAGTGTCAGTACATCAAACAGCTAGATTGCATCAGCTTGAACGCTGGCGTGAACGGCTGTTGAGTGATGAACATGCGCTTACCGAGTTTGCGCAAAAATACCCCGCAGCCGACTTGCAGCATTTGCGATTATTGATCCGTAATGCGCAAAAGGAAAAAGCGGCTGAAAAACCACCCAAGAGCTTTCGGTTGTTGTTTCAGGAATTGCAGGTAATTATTACCGAGGTTTGATTCTTATGTGAAAGATAATCCTTAGAAATTAGATTGAGATAAAAATAGATCGATTTTTAATAAATTGGTAATTAAATTCTAATTAAGCAATAAATTATTTTATGCAGATGTTTTGCTTCTTATAAAAAAGCCCGATTTTAGTTGGCAATTATGAAAATCGTTAGCTGGAACTGCAATGGTGCTTTAAGGAAGAAGCTTGGAGTCCTTTCCGCGCTCGAACCAGACATCTGCATCATTCAGGAATGTGAAAATCCAGCATGGTGCTCAGATGCCATATACCGTGAATGGGCGCAGAACCATCTGTGGACTGGTAGTAACAAGAACCGAGGTTTAGGGATCTTTGCCAAGCCGAGTATCTCTCTGGAACAGGTGGAGCTTGATTCCGGTCCTCTAGAACTGTTTCTTCCTTGCATCATAGCCAATCGAATTTCATTGCTAGCTACCTGGACCCGCCAAGCGAACTCCCCGACCTTCCGCTACATTGGTCAACTCTGGAAGTACCTCCAACAGCATCAACGGTTCCTCATGCAGAGAGAGTCTGCTCTAATCGGCGATCTAAACAGTAACACCTGCTGGGATGTGTGGGATCGCTGGTGGAATCATAGCGATGTTGTGCGACAGCTTCAGGAAATCGGCCTTGAAAGTCTTTACCACCATGAGCGAGGTGAAGCATAAGGCAAAGAGGATACGCCTACCTTCTTTATGTATCGACGTCCAGATAAGCCATACCACATTGATTACGCGTTTCTGTACGAGACTCTATTGGAAGGAGCATCCTTGGAAGTTGGTGCTCCCTCACATTGGCTTGAACATAGCGACCACATGCCACTTATCGTGCACATAATGGCTACACTTCGCTATAAACCAACGTCCCTATAGGCCTCGGGGCTCAGGCGTTGAGGCACATTCCCAGAAATGTCGGATTATGCGATGAAACTGCTAACTCGCCCTACATTTCTGATCAATCTGAATTCAACACGCTGATATGTGCAGTAACGCAGCGCCCCAGCGAATTCAATTCATACCCGCCTTCCAGCACGGAAACAATACGGCCACTGGCATATTTATCCGCAATAGCTTTAATCTGCTGCGTTATCCAGACATAATCGTCGTCACACAACTGCAATTGCGCCATGTCATCATCGCGATGCGCATCAAAACCAGCGGATACAAAAATCATTTCAGGCTTAAATACATCTAATGCCGGTAACCAATGATCGGTCACCGCTTTGCGAAAAACCGTACCGTCGGCGTCACGTTGCAAAGGTACATTGATTATGCGTGGATTACTGCTATCAGCCCCGCAATACGGATAGAAAGGATGTTGAAATGTGGAGCACAGCATAACGTGCGGGTTATCGCGAAAAATTTCTTCGCTGCCGTTCCCGTGATGCACGTCAAAATCCAGAATCGCAACGCGTTGCAAATGATAGTGCGCAATCGCGTGCGCTACACCGACGGCAATATTGTTGAACAGACAAAATCCCATGGCACGATCGGATTCGGCGTGATGTCCTGGCGGGCGAACCGCACAAAACGCGTTATTCACCTTTCCGCTCAGCACCAGATCGGTTGCCAGCACTACGGCACCCGCTGCACGCAATGCAGCATTCAGGGTGAATGGATTCATCGCAGTATCGGCATCCAGCGCAATCAATCCGGTAGCGGGTGCGGTCTGCCGGATATCTTCAATGTAATCCAGTGTGTGTACGCGAGCCAATTGTTCTGTAGTCGCCAGCGGCGCATCGTGACATTGCAGTTGTGACCATAAACCCGAAGCTTTTAGTTGATTCTCGATGGCTGCCAGCCGCTGCGGACATTCCGGATGGGTGATGCCCATGTCATGCTTGAAACAATCCGGATGACTGATATAAGCTGTTTGCACGTTATTTTCCAATCCTATTTGAGTTCTTGCTGAGAGCGATGATGCCCTGTGTTTACTTGTGATAACAAAATACAAAGTTTATACAATCAATTCACTATACCGTGATAAATTATCAATATTCGGCAAGTCAATGTTGAGCAATATTGAAGATTGTTTTACGTTAATGCATTTTTTGGTCATATTAGGAGTGATTGATGGACGAGTTTATCGCTAAAGTAACAAGTTTTATTTCCTTTGATGCGCTCATAGGAAGAAGTTGGTTGGATATGGTATCCATTCTGACACCCTCTGTTCTACTGATTATTGGGTTATTCGGTCTCAGCTATTTTATAAAATTCAGAAAATGGAGATTTTCCGCATATTTTCTGTGTTTGGTACTTGCATTGGTCTATTTGCCTTATGAGCTACTGCGCCAATCCACCGCGATGGCCAGAGCGGATGCCAATGTCAATGAAATGCACGGTAGCTTGCAGGAGTTGCTCAATTCCGCCAATTTGAGCCATTTGCAGGATGTCGCCAATAAAGAGGTTTCTGCCGATATTCTGGATGAATTGATTCGTGGTCTCAACCAGGAACAGAAGAAAGATCTCATTCTGATTTCATGGTTAATTGCCGAGAATGAGAAAAATTCTTTAAATCAGATGGATGGCAAGCAGAAATTGCTCGCTGACGAAATCAGATCCAGTTTGAATGAAACAAAAACTGAAATTATTGATTCCCGGCCACCTGTTGAAAAAATCTCTGACACCATTGTGAAACGGCTGGATGATGACATCAAGCAATTGGTAGAAAAAAAGATGCAGATGTTTAAGCAGGAAATTGATAGTTCATTGGATGGCTTCAAAGAAGGTATCAACACCTTTGTTCAAGGCGAACTCAACAATTATCAAGAGAAATTGGCTGGCATCACACAACAGAATGTTGATGAATTAAGAAACTATTCCAACAAGGCCAATCAAGCTTTCTCTACGCAGGCCAACAAAATCAATCAAGAGTCATTGAAAAAAATAGATGCTGCTAAAGACAGTATTGATGGCGCCGGCACTACGATAGCGCAGACCGTCACACAGCAGGTCAAACAACTTTCAGCTTCGATAGCGCTGGCTCAGAAAAAGAGTGATATCTTATTTGAATATAACGAGTGTATGAGGAGCACTGGTGTCCTTGATCTGGCTGGCAAGGAACAACAATGTAAGACTAAATTGAATCAGGATATGAGTGAGCTGAAATAACCGTTAATCACAACAAAATTAAATGGATCTGATGGTTTTTTACTTTATGTCAAAACCATCAGATCAGAAATCATCTTAACCTTATTATTTCTTTACAAAATCAACTAATTTTTGATAAGTAAACAAGTAATCCTGTGCCTGTAAAGGCGTGTGACACTGCACACAGTTCAGGTCATTGCTTTTCACGCTGCCATCCGGGTTATAAACAGCAAAACCCCAATCACCAGTACGATTTTCTTTGGGAAAAGCCGCATCCCAATTGTTTCTTTTTTCCATCACACCAACGGCTGACAGTGAATCGATTTCAAAGAGTCCATCCTTGCCCGCAATAGGTTTACCATCTGCATCTTTTTTAGGTGTGTAAATTTCCATGACAATAACAGAGCCGAAAGCACCTTTTTGATCTTGGGTGTAACCGGAAATTGCAGCCTCATTGGCATACAGCTTGGCAACTTGCGTTTGATTGGCGCGATTCATGGTGGCATATTTTGTAAAGGTTTTTTCATAACCTTCCGGAAATTTGACGTGCTCAGGGTCTCCGCCGGCATGGGCATAGAGCGGCGCTACGATCAGTACTGCAGCAATTGTTTTCAATGTATATTTCATGTTTTCTCCTCCTTAGAATGTCCATGGATAAAACAGGACGTGGATTACTATCATACCGTATTAGTCGGTGAATATTGCTGGATTGGCGCATGTTCTTTTATGGCGCAAGATCCAAAACCAGTCGGACGGACAAATAAATAACCAATATTGCAAGTGCTAAGTGGATCGTAAAACGTACAGGGTTTTGTGTAATTGCGTCGATAAAAGTTTTATTCTTTCCTTCCCGTTTCAGGCGCGCGTATTCCTCTCGCATCCTGATTCCCCGTTCATTCTGATAGGTGTCCAGTAATGCACGCGCTTGTTGGAACTGGCTGTCATCCTTGAGCCATATGGCCGGCATGGACACCCCCCAGTTACCTTGCGATGTTTCATAAAAATCAATCGCATGATTGGCTAACAACTCGCGTACATCATCGGCTTCATCATCGGGGACGCCATGAAGCCGGAATAAAATTTTTGACATGAATAGTGTTTTCTTATGTTATTTTCTACGCTGTAAGGCTTGTAGCATGAATGGATGCTATCTTCGCATTCAATACATTGTCAAGTAATAAGAAATAATAAAACTACAAAATCAAATATTTACAGGTTAATCCGAGTCAATGAAAAAAACCATATTAATCACAGGATGCTCCAGCGGAATCGGCTACTGTGTTGCCAAGGTATTACAGCAGCGCGGCTATCGCGTGTTTGCTACCGCCAGAAGACGAGAAAGCGTTGAAATGCTACTGGCCGAAGGTTTAGAGAGCTTTCGCTTAAATTTAACCGATTCGAATTCGATTCATTTTGCTTTTGAAGAAGTGATGCGCCGTACCAATGGTGAATTGTATGCGGTGTTTAACAATGGCGCATACGGATTACCGGGAGCGGTGGAAGATCTGAATCGCGATGCCTTGCGCGCGCAATTCGAGACCAATGTGTTTGGCTGGCAGGAGTTGACCAATCTGGCGATACCGGTGATGCGCCGTCAGGGTTACGGCAGAATTATCCAGAATAGCTCGGTACTGGGTTTCGTTGCCTTGCCTTTCCGGGGTGCTTACAATGCTTCAAAATATGCCATTGAAGGGCTCAGCGATACGCTGCGACTGGAATTACGCGGCAGCAATATTTATGTCAGTTTGATTGAGCCAGGGCCGATTGCCAGCCAGTTCCGCATGAATGCAGTCAAAGCGCTGGCAAAGTATATCGATATTGACAGCAGTTTTCATCGCGAAAGGTATCAAGGCGTCTTAGCGCGTCTTAACAAGCCGGGTCCCGCTGTTCCCTTTACATTACCGCCTGAGGCCGTACTTGAGCGAGTCATTCATGCATTGGAAGCCGCCAAGCCGCAGCCACGTTACTATGTGACGTTCCCAACTTATCTGTTTGGGTTTCTCAAGCGAGTTCTGAGTACGCGTGTACTGGATGTATTGCTAGCCAAGTCAGGAAATAATAATTAAGGTTTGGTTTGGGAAGCAACGCATGCTCGCAGCATTTTCCAGGCAATGTCACCCAGGTATTGATCTCCTTTTAGCGTGGCATTCACTGCGGTGTCATCAATTTTCTTTAGCATCAAGACAAACGCGTAAACAGATTCATTACCTTTGTTTCTATGCGCATACGGCAGAATTTCCGGATTGGGGCCGCCATGAATAAAGACAGCATCCGGATTGGTAGGGGAATAAGTCGCCACCATATTCGGCAGATATCGGGTATCCAACGCAAGGATTTCGGATGCATTGACATCCGGGTATTGCCGATTCCTGAATTGCAGTATGTGCATGAACGATCTGCTATCCAATTGCAGTTTGCTAAACACGCAACTCGCAAGCGCGGAATGTTCTCCTGCGAGCTTTTCTTCATACAATTGGGGTTTCTCTTTGGAATCGATGAGATTCGCACATGCGGATATGAGAAATACCGTAAAGAACACTACCAACATCTTTATCACACAACTCTCCTCGAAGGATTAGAGCAATATCTCCCGAATGGGTAGTTTAATTGTTATTTCTTCTTGAGAGTTAATTGGATATCAATAAAACTAGCGGAGTTTTATCAAAACTTACCCACCAAAATAAACATAAGGTTTCATCGGCTCATCGGATTCATCAAAACGTTTTTGTTCTTCTTTGTCGAGCTTCTTATCCCACCAGATATTCCGTGCCTCTAATCGCTTTTCTTCCAGTTTAGGGTTTTTCTCGATTAATTCACGCATAAACTTCGTATGCTCCGATTCATAACTATAATCCATCATTCACCTTTTCTTTAAAACTGTAAAATTCAGACTTTAGCACAGACATTAGGTTCTATATAGTCCTGAAGCTAGGAGCCCGCCGGACTTAAGCAATCGTAACGAGCCGAGTGGGAGAGCGAGTGCGGATTTTCTCTATTTTGAGGTGCATAGTAGATCTATGTAACGAGAAATTGAGGAAATATGAACCGTTATCCCACTGGCTGCTTAGAGTTCCAAATATTTATCATAGCAGTCATTATATTTCCGTAATTTGAATACGAATTCAGAAAATGGTAAGCCGTATATTTCCTCAAGCTTTTTAGCCCTGGTTTTAAGTGTTTTCCAAGACACTTTTCCTGGACTATGCCTAAACGCAAACACAATCAGATTACCGCGTACATCTGCTAGCATGGCAACAATATGACCCTGAAAACTATCGCTAATTCTCTGTATATAAGTATCGAGATTTTTATCCCGACTCAATAAATTAACGACAAGCACACCATCTTTGCACAAAGCTTGGTAAGCTTGATCATAAAGTTGCCGACTGCAAAGAGAAGCAATCTGGCAACCGTCATCGAAACCATCGATCATCAAAATATCCGTGCTGAGCGGATGACCGGCAATGTACTGCGCACCGTCTGCGTGAACAATTTCAAGGCGTTCATCTTCTTTCGGTAATGCAAAATAATTAAAGGCTGTACTGATCACCTGTCGGTTAATTTCAATGACCGTGGTTTTGGTCTGAGGCAAGTGATGATAAACAAATTTTGCCAATGATCCGCCACCCAAGCCAATCATCAAGATATGAGCGGGTATTGGACGAAACAACAAAAACCCCATCATGCATTGGGTATAGACCAATTCTAGCGCATTGGGCGCATCTACTCTCATGGCACTTTGTACCATATCGCCACCCAAATGCAGCGAACGCACACCTTTTTGCTCGCTGATTGCCACATCGATTTCACTACGAGCGATTCTTTTTAGAAACTTGGCCATGTGCCAATCAGATGGGAAGATAGAAAAATATTAACTTGCGCGCATACGGATTTGATCCACTTGCCATTGTAAGCCTATCATCCGTTGCTTGTGATGCAGTGACGTTTGCGCTAACAGCTCACTGAGCAATTGCTGGCATGAGTCATTTCGGACCAGCGATCAAAATCAAAGCTGGATATTTCTTTCTCTATATACATAGAATACTGAAGTACGTAATCAGAACGCATTATAGGAAATGAATTTTACCTCATTAAGTTGCGTATCTGGAGTATTTATTTGTTAATAGCGATGATTAAAATTGCTCGCAAAGCAGGTGCACAAGGCACTATATCCCCTGCCGCAAGGCTTTCACGGCATCGCACCATGAGATCGACATAATATATCCACATCTAAAAACAGTATTTTGCTATCGCTACTTTGATTTACCGCTTGACGAGGAGAAGATGTCTGATTACTCTGAGAAAGAAGGTAGCGTATGCTATTGCCTTCTATTTACGTTTCTTTAATTATTTTAAGGGCTTATTATGTTACAGCTTAGAAAGACGTTATTAGGTGGTATTGCACCCTTATTGTTATCCATCGCTTTGACAAGTTCTGCAAGTGCTTCGGATGCACACCATAAAGACCAGAATTTTGGTAGTTTTACTAAAGAAAATATATTGCTTACTCCAAAAAACTATCGGGAATGGGTTTTTATTGGTGCACCAGTTACTCCGAATGATATGAATGATGGAAAGCCTGCATTTCCTGAATTTCATAATGTATATATCGATCCAACAAGCTGGAATCATTGGAAAAAAACAGGTGAATTCCGTGATGGAACGGTGATCGTTAAAGAGCTTGTGAGTGTGGGTGCTAAAGCATCAGCCAGTGGAAACGGTTATTTCCAGGGCGAATACAATGGAATTGCCGCTACGGTAAAAGATTCCAAACGCTATCCAGATAGACCTGGTAATTGGGCGTATTTTGGTTTTGAATCCTATGAAGCCAAACAAGGCATAATACAGGCGGATGAGGCCTGTGCAGCTTGCCACAAAGCAAACGCTGGACAGGATATGGTTTTCATACAACATTACCCAGTATTACGTGCTGCCAAGCCAAGCAACAAATAATCAATTAAGGGCGATTTGCCTTATGGGAAAGCTTGCAAATTGCCCTTTTAGTTTTGTATTGAAGAGAAATGCCGTCAGAACTTGACTATCTGAGACTACTCTCTCTAAATTTCTTAGTTATTGATAGTTCAATGAGACAAGGAATATCTCTTCTGAATGCGGAAGGTAATTCCCGCTACTACTGACCACGGTTAGGATACATCTGCTTCTCGTACTGGAATGCGCCAGATATAAAAGGCCAGGGTACAACCAATTCCAACCAGCATTACCTTTTGCCATACCTCGGGTACAATCAAAATAGAGCTGCCAAATGACAATGTCATCAAGAAATACGCCCAGCGCTTAGCACGGCGCGGAATACTATGATAGAGGCGCCACTCAAGGATGATTGGTCCTGCTATTTGATTGGCCAATAATTTTCTATGGAAACGCTCCGAGCCGCGTGCAAAACAAGCGGCTGCCAGCAATACAAACGGTGTCGTTGGTAATATCGGCAGAACCGCGCCCAATATACCCAGAAACAGTGCCAGAAAACCGGCGCCTAGATACATGGCACGCACGAATGGCGAATCATGCAAACATAAAAGATCCGCCGTTTGCTCGTTTAGCGTTCGCTGTTCAAGTCCGACTTTTTCGCGTTGCTCAGGAGGTTGCATTGTTTTAATGTATCAAGAATTACACGATGAAATACCAAGAGCTATTGATGTTCAACTGTTTTTATCAGTCCATACTGAAAAGATCGAATAGAATCATCGTTGATGACGGATGGATCTTAAGGGTTATAATACCTGAGAGTTAGTCATTAGAATTAACCGAATTTATTTTTTTCTTGAGGAAATTATGCTGAATACAAAAAATCTGTTTAATTTAAGTATTATCCTGTTGTTTGCACTTGTTCTATTACCTCAGGCGGCATTTGCTTACAAAGAATCGGTCGCGGCCACCGATGATTCTCAGTTTCAGAAAATTGACACTGTCGTTGGCACCGGTGAAGAAGCCGAAGTAGGGAAAACCGTGAATGTCCATTACACCGGCTGGCTTTATGACGAAAATGCACCGGATAAAAAAGGTAAAAAATTTGATAGCTCGCTTGACCGTAACGAGCATTTCTCATTCATGCTGGGCGCAGGACGGGTGATTAAGGGTTGGGATCAAGGTGTTACTGGGATGAAAGTAGGCGGAAAACGCACTTTGATCATTCCATCGTCCATGGCTTATGGTGCACGGGGCGCAGGTAATGTTATTCCGCCGAATGCAACACTGATTTTTGATGTTGAATTGATCAGTCTCAAAGCAGCAGGTTCACACTATTAAGACTGGGTATTTTTTGTTATTTAAGTCGGTTTTTAAAATGAGCTATTGAGCAGATTGCAGTTGTGCAGTTTCTGAGTAGCTCACTCGCATGTTACAAAATCAATGACTGATGTTTGAACATGCTCGCTAACTCGCTGTAAACCTTGAGAGGCACACTATGACTTCGACTGCACAGCAACGTTTGATTCCCTATAGACGACTGACTATCAGCCTCGGCGTCATAGTTGCACTGATTGTCCTGTTGGTAGCACTGAGCTATCTCTGGTTACCCGGTTACGCGAAATCTCAACTTGAGATACGCTTGTCGGAAATGCTGCAGCGCCCTGTTAGCGTGGCATCCATTGAAATCAAGCTGCATAGACTTGAGTTAATCGTGCATGGTTTTCGTATCGGCGAGAAAGTTGACAGCAGTCAACCGGATCAAGCGTTGTTTGCCTTTAACAGATTGTATGTCGATTTGAGTATTGAATCACTCAAACGACGTGCCCCCATCATTACTGCGATTTCCCTGACAGACCCTAAACTACGCTTGGTGCGGCAGGCGGAAAACCAACTGAATATTTCCGACTTGCTGGAAAAATTCGCTCAGCCGTCAGAAGACAAAGATGATCAGGGTACCAAATTTTCTATCAGCAATATCACGATTCAGGGGGGATATTTTGAATTTGATGATCAATACATGAACGCTGATCATCAGGTCACTGAAATTAATCTGGGTATTCCCATCATTGCCAATTTTGATAGTGCGCTTACCAGTTGGATAGAGCCTCACTTCAGCGCAAAAATTAACGGATCCCCTCTTTTGCTCAATGGCAAGCTACGTCCTTTTAGTGAGAATCAGGAAGCAACCTTGGCGCTTAAACTCAGCGAATTCGATTTAACCCAGTTCGATCAGTATGCCCCTTTACCTCGTGGTATCAGCCTGCTTTCCGGTCATTTCAATAGTGATCTACTGCTTACTTTTGCACAGGCATCCAATAAAGCACCGGACATTACGCTAACCGGCAGCGCCACATTACAAGGACTATCTTTAAAAAACAGCACGGTCCATTCTCCCTATCAAGCCAGCTTGAAACAATTAACGCTCACTTTGAGCGAAGTCGATGTGATGGGTGAAAAGCCATCACAAATTAAATTGAATATCGATCAGGTCGCGTTAACGCGTGAGGGTGAAAAGAATCCTGCGTTATCCATTGCCGGATTGGATGCTGATTCAGTAATTGTCGATAAATTCAAGCATCAGATTGCATTGGGAGAAATAACGCTGGATCGTTTGAACACTACGTTACGCCGGGAAGCCAGCGGCGATATCGATTTAACTCGCTTATTCAGCAGCACTCAAGACGTTCAAGTTCAGAAGAAGGCTAAAACTAAAACGCAGGCGCAAGTCCAAACCCAAGCGCGCATTCCAATGCCTGGGAGAAAACCCACGCCTGTTGCCGCAGCAGAGATTAAAACAACGGAAAAAGCAGCGAAATCAGGCGAGTCTGTGAGCAGTGCGAGCAAGGAAAAATCACCTGCTGCTGATGCACCTTGGACTACGCAAATCAAGCGCGTAAAACTCAAAGCAGCCAAGTTGCATTATGAAGATCTGACACTGACAAAAAGTACGCCGATGATCATGGATCCATTGAATATCACGTTAGATAGCATCGATCTAAACGGCATCAAGCCATTGAATCTGGCATTGCAGGCGCGAGTGAATCAGCTTGGCAACATTAAAATGAATGGTTCGCTGGCATGGGCTCCCTTGTCAACGGATTTGACGCTGGATCTGAATGCTGTCGATTTGGTATCTTTGCAAGGCTGGCTAGGCGACAAATTGACCGCGCTACTGACTAGTGGCGATATCTCTTTTCAAGGGCAAGTAAAAGCGCACGGCGATCCGTTGAAAATTCAAGCCAAGGGTAATAGCAAGCTGGCAAATTTCAATGTGTTCGATGCAAAAAATGCACAAGATCTGGTGCGTTGGAAAAAACTGGAAATCAATGACATAAATTTTACCAATGAACCCATGCGCATTGCGATGAATACTATTCATTTTGGCGATTTTTACGCGCGCGTGACACTTTTGCCCGATGGGAATCTCAATCTCATACAAATCATTCAGATGGACAAGCCACTGGAAGTCGAGGTATCCGCAACCGACAAAGCCATGGAAGTCAAAATAGCAACCCCCGTTATTGAGCCTACTGAGGTTTATCAAGTAAAACCCAAAGAAGAAACTACCATTCATATCGGTAAGATTTACTTGCAACAAGGCAATATCAATTTTAATGATCGATTTGTCAAACCGAATTATCGTGCAAATCTGACCGGACTTTCGGGACAAATCGGCCCTTTAGCGCCGAATAAATCCGGGAAAATAGATATTCGTGGTGCAATAGATAAAATAGCACCGCTGGAAATACACGGAAGCATTGATCCATTTAGTGCCGATTTTCTGCTGGATCTCACGGCTAAAGTAAAAGATATTGATCTGCCCCCTTTTAGTCCTTACTCTGGAAAGTACGTCGGCTATGCCATTGAGAAGGGGAAGCTCTCGATGGACGTTCACTATCATGTCGAGAAAGGCGCTTTAACCGCGGAAAATAAAATCTTTCTGGATCAATTTACTTTGGGTGATAAAATAGAAAGTGAAGACGCCGTGTCACTTCCGCTCAATCTCGCACTGACACTCCTCAAGAATCGGCGAGGTGAAATTGATATTCATCTGCCACTCGAAGGATCAATTAATGACCCACAATTTAACGTGGGTGCTCTTGTTTTCAAGGCATTCATAAATCTCATCACGAAGGCCATCACATCGCCCTTCGCTTTACTGGGCGCAGCACTGGAGGGTGGTGAAGAATTATCCGAGATTTCCTTTGTGCCCGGTTTTGCTGATATCGACGCAGATGCAGCAAAGCGTTTGGAAGCCTTGGCGGGAATATTAAATGACCGCCCGTCGCTCGAGTTGGAGATTTCCGGTCATATCGACTCTGCGCAGGATTATGAAGGACTCAAGATTGCCATGCTGCAAGATAAAGTAAAAGCGCAAAAGCTTACCGAGCAAACCAAAAAAGGCATCGCCAGCGGCGCCATCACGGATGTGACACTTACGCCCGAAGAATATAGCAAATATCTTGAAATGGTCTACAAAAAAGAGGAATTCGACAAACCCAAGAACGTAATTGGTCTGACTAAAGGCTTACCCAGTGCCGAGATGGAACAACTCATATTGGCAAATACGCAAGTCAACGACAACGATTTGACAGCACTGGCCGAACGCCGTGCCAACGCCGCCCGCACTTGGCTGGTCGAAAACGGCAAAATTCCCGATGCGCGAGTTTTTGTTGTAGGTGTGCATGAAACCAAAGAAGACGAGCAGAAGAAAGGGAGTCGGGCGGAGTTTTTGTTGAAATAATCGCAAGCTTACCAATTGAATTTAGGTAACTTCAAAATAACAAATTTTGGAATACTATTCGACAATCTATAAACAGGAGTTACATATGTCTAGGATTGTTGTTACAAAAGAAGAACTGCAAGTTTGGCTCACGAGAGAAATTAATGAAATTAAAGGCTGTGAAAAATGTAGTTTTGGAGAAATTACATTACTCCAAGAACAAGATGAATCTGGTTGTAATTGGTCTGAGAGCATAATCTTTCGATCAAGCGGCGTACTCTCTGAAATGTATAAACCGGCTGTTGCCAAAGTAATGGCTGAGGCTCGTTCCAAATTTAATATTGCATAGTTCCTCAACCATGATTGAAATGCAACAACGTATGCTATATACACCAATTTTCCATATTGATACCAATCTGATTAATGCTCGTGGTCTGCTTTGCACAATGAACCAGATTGAGAAATGGGCTAATGATGAAATCATTTTAATAAATATATCTGGCGTCAGCTATAGAGAAGCGCTTGCGGGAAATAATGCACAGCGAACCAAGAAAACACGTACTTATCTACATACTCTTACCGATGAGAATATTGATATTACTTGCAAGCGCTATCGCGAGATAGAAAATGCAATTTTTCCTCAAAGTGCAAAAAATCAAAATCAACATAACGATGTAAGAGTTATTTTTGAGGCAGCACATTGGAATGCTATATTGGTTACACGTGACGGCGCTTCTAAGAATCAGCCAGGCGGAATTTTGGGCAACCGTGATAAGCTACGTGACATCGTGAAAATATTGTCTGATACAGAAACTGTAGAGTTTATTCGCCATAAAATCACCGAACGCGACAATTTTAATCATCTTGTCGCTCAGGAAACTGGGAAAATACTTCCAACATGGACTGGAGGGGACTAATCTTCTTATTTTATGCACTTTGCCATCCAGCAATCAGTATTTAATATTTCTTCTATCACTGATGGTTTGCAAACAAGTACTCTTAAAACCACAAAGCTTGCCTTCACTCTTCCACACACCCTATAATCACATCCTGAAATCACATCTTTTATCAGCGAAAGCTGCAAAAAGGTTTCACGTGAAACATCTCTGGCAAGAATCCTTTCTACCATCAAGAAATTAGTTATTCCGGAAACATCTGAGGCTTAAGCACTATGAGCAGTCACACAGAATTCGAAATTATTGTTGTTGGCGGCGGTCATGCCGGAACTGAGGCGGCGTTGGCGGCCGCGCGTATGGGGCATAAAACGCTGTTGCTGACGCATAATATCGAGACGATTGGTCAGATGTCGTGTAATCCGTCGATTGGCGGCATAGGCAAAAGCCATCTGGTGAAAGAAATCGATGCATTGGGCGGTGCGATGGGAATAGCCACCGATGAAGCCGGTATTCAGTTTCGCATCCTCAACTCCAGTAAAGGCCCCGCAGTCAGAGCCACGCGCGCGCAGGCGGATCGAGTGCTTTACCGGCAAGCCATCCGCAAACGTATTGAGAACCAACCCAATCTCCAGGTCATGCAGCAAGGCGTGGATGATCTGATAATTGAAAACGATCGAGTAGTCGGTGTCATCACGCAGCTCAATATTAAAATCTATGCGCGCGCGGTAATATTGACCGTCGGCACCTTCCTGGCGGGATTGGCGCATATTGGCAAGACCAATTTCAAGGCCGGCAGAGCGGGCGATCCGCCATCCACAGCACTCGCACAAAGACTGCGCGAAATGGAGTTTCCGGCAGGGCGGCTAAAAACCGGCACCCCGCCACGTATCGACGGTCGCAGCATGGATTATGCAAAATTGTTGGAGCAGCCCGGCGATCAGCCTATTCCGGTGTTCTCATTTATCGGTGAAGGTATTCAGCATCCGTCGCAAGTTTCCTGCTGGATAACCAGCACCAATGGAATGACGCATGACATTATTCGTGATGGTTTGGTCGATTCACCGTTGTATACCGGGAAAATAGAAGGCGTTGGGCCACGTTATTGTCCTTCGATCGAAGATAAAGTGGTGCGTTTTTCCGCTCGGGAATCGCACCAGATTTTTCTCGAACCGGAGGGACTCGGCACGCATGAAATATATCCCAACGGCATATCGACCAGCCTTTCGTTTGAAGTACAGGTCAAATTAATCCATTCCATCGCCGGTCTTGAGAATGCACATATCACCCGGCCTGGCTATGCCATCGAATATGATTATTTTGATCCGCGCAACCTGAAGCGTTCGCTGGAAACCAAAACTATCGGGAATCTGTTCTTTGCCGGACAAATCAATGGTACGACCGGTTATGAAGAAGCCGCCGCACAAGGGTTATTGGCCGGCGTTAATGCCGCGCTGAAAATTCAGCAAAAGGAAGCCTGGTTGCCGCAAAGAAATGAGGCCTATTTAGGCGTTCTGGTCGATGATTTGGTAACTTCCGGCGTCACGGAACCTTACCGGATGTTTACCAGTCGCGCGGAATATCGCTTGCAATTACGTGAAGACAATGCCGATCTGCGCTTGACTGAAATGGGTCGGAAGCTCGGATTGGTGGATGATGGTCGTTGGGCCGCTTTTGTTGATAAACAGGAAGCCATTGAGAAAGAACAGCAAAGACTCAATTCAGTGCGTTTGTTTCCAGGTACATTGCCGGAACAGGAAGCGATGCGCGTTCTGGGTAAAGGCATCGAGCGGGAATATACATTAACCGAGTTATTGCGGCGCCCAGACGTCACCTACGCCACACTAATGACATTGCCCGGTGCAGGCACACCGGTGGTTAATGCACAAGTGGCTGAACAGGTTGAAATACAAGCCAAGTATCACGGTTACATTCAGCGGCAGCAGGAAGAGGTTTCCCGTCAGGTGCAATATGAAAATACCGTGCTGCCAAAAGATATTGATTATGTGGTAGTTAAGGGACTCTCCAATGAAGTGCAACAAAAACTGAATCAACATAAACCGGAAACCATTGGGCAAGCCTCCCGGATTTCCGGTGTGACTCCCGCTGCCATTTCATTGCTTTTGGTGCATTTAAAGCGCGGGTTGGGTATTAATGACAAGCAACAAAGTGCATGAGCCTATTAAAGGAAATTACACAGAGCTTACAGGCACTTGACTGTGATTTCGCACATCAGGAAAGATCACTTCCTGAATTGATACAGCAGTATTTATTGTGTATCGAAAAATGGAATCGGATACATAATTTAACCGCGATCAGAAACCCGCAAGACATGCTTTATCAGCATGTGATGGATAGTTTGGCAGTACTGCCCCATATTAGTGGCCCACAGATCGTCGATGTAGGCAGCGGCGCGGGTTTGCCGGGCATACCGATTGCATTGGCAAGACCGGATTGGCAGGTGACGTTGGTTGAAAGTAATCAAAAAAAAGCTTCTTTCTTGCAACAAGTTAAGATTGAATTGGCGCTACAGAATGTGGAAGTTATGGCAAAACGCAGTGAGGATATTCGACCGGATGAAAGAGTGGACACTATCATTACGCGTGCATTTTCCGATTTGGGTGAATTTATACAACTCACGCAACAATTGGCTGTTGAAAATAATACCAACTGTCGATGGGTCGCGATGAAAGCAAACTGCCCAGACAACGAGCTCAAGCAAATCCATGCGCCCTTTGGTATTGAAAAGATGGTCTCGCTGACTGTACCGGGGCTTGATGCAACCCGACAACTCATTATCATTAAAAAATTAGCAACCTCGGATTAAAATACATCGCAGCTTTGATTCAACCTAATGAATACAGGAGCTAAACCCGTGACGAAAATTCTAGCGATTACCAATCAAAAAGGCGGTGTTGGAAAAACCACAACCAGTGTTAATCTGGCTGCGAGCCTGGCCGCTTCAGGAAAACGTGTTTTACTGATTGATCTCGATCCACAAGCCAATGCAACCATGGGTAGCGGCATTAACAAACAAACGATCAAAATCACGGTTTATCATGTGTTATTGGATAATGAGTCCATACAAACCGTGCGTATTGCAGACACCCGAGGCAAATATGACGTAATACCCGCGAACAGGGATTTGGCTGGTGCTGAAGTTGAAATGGTGGATTTGCCTCAGCGGGAAGTTCGCTTGAAAACAGCACTCGAAGCCATTGAGCATGAATATGATTATATTTTGATCGATTGTCCTCCTGCTTTAAATTTACTGACACTGAATGGACTATGCGCTGCGCAGGCGGTAATGATCCCGATGCAGTGCGAATATTATGCGCTGGAAGGCTTAAGCGATCTGGTCAATACCATTAAGAGAGTGCGCAGTAATTTCAATCCTAAACTGCGTATTGAAGGTTTGTTGCGCACCATGTTCGATCCACGCAGTATCTTGGCACAACAGGTTTCCGACCAGTTGCAGAAGCACTTTGGCGACAAAGTGTATCGCACTGTGATCCCGCGCAATGTGCGGTTGGCTGAAGCGCCCGGTTTTGGTTTACCCGTTTTGTATCATGATAGGCAGTCAAAAGGTGCGCAGGCTTATCTTGAACTGGCTAAAGAAATACTCAATGCCTGATCCACTCATGTATGACTGGGATACGCAATGGCAAAATTAAGGAGTCCATAAAATGGTAAAACAAAAAGGGCTGGGGCGGGGTTTGGATGCCTTATTGTCGGGCGATGGGCGTATCGATATTGCGGAAGAAGCATTGCAGAATCTTGAAATATCTAAGCTGCAACCTGGCAAATACCAACCCAGAACCAATATGAATCCGGAGGCGTTGGCAGAACTGGCCGAATCGATTAAAGTACAAGGCATCATGCAGCCGGTTCTGGTACGGCCGGTCGGTGTCGATCAATACGAAATCATCGCGGGTGAGAGAAGGTGGCGTGCTGCGCAATTAGCCGGATTGACGGAAGTACCGGCACTGATCCGAAAAGTAGCCGATGAATCCGCACTTGCCATGTCGCTGATCGAAAATATCCAGCGTGAGAACCTGAATCCGTTGGAGGAAGCTATGGGTATCCAGCGTCTGATCAATGAATTTGGCATGACTCACCAAACCGCCGGTGAAGCGCTTGGCAATTCGCGCAGCACCATCTCCAATTTATTGCGCCTGCTCAATTTGTCTGTCCCAGTACAAGAATTGATGATGCAGGGTAAAATTGATATGGGGCATGGACGCGCTTTATTGACGCTGGTACCTGCACAACAGATTACAATGGCTAATTTGATTGTACAGAAACAGCTTTCCGTGCGTGAAACCGAAAAACTGGTTAACCAAATCGAACATCCGGTTGCTAAAAAAGTGAAGAAACCCGATCGGGATTTGTTGCGATTACAAGAAGATGTTTCCGAACGTCTCGGTGCGCAAGTGGTTATTAAACCAAGGAAAAACGATCAGGGTAATGTTGTGATCCACTATACCAGTTTGGATCAATTGGATGACATTCTCGGTAAGCTCTAAAATAGAACATTGACGTCAGTTGAATAAGGAAAATTTATGGATGCAAGATTGCTGGATATTTTGGTGTGCCCACTTTGCAAAGGACCGCTCATCTACAAAAAGGAAGATAAGGAGTTGATTTGCAAGCCGGATAGACTCTCTTTTGCGATCAAAGACGGTATTCCGGTCATGCTTGTAGAAGAAGCACACAGAATATCCGATGAGGTTGAAATTAAATAAGTGTAGAAATATTTTAGAACATCATGAATTCAAGTATCAAGTTGGAACCCCGTGTGGCGGCTATTTTAGGCGCATTGATTGCAGATTCCGCTTCACTGGGGCTGCATTGGCTTTATGATCCTGCACGGATTGCACAAATAGAGAAAACCAAAGGATTGGTTTTTCTGCAACCCGATGACAATGACTATGCAGAAACCAAAGGTTATTTTGCTCATGGCAATAGAATAGCGGGAGATTCATCGGGATATGGTGAATTATGCCTGCTGATGCTGCGCCATTTCGCGCAACATGGTCAATTTAATCGTGTTGCGTACCAGACGGAATACTGCAATCATTTTGGCCCGGGCGGCGGATACACGGGCTATGTCGATTCACCCACACGGCAGACCTTACAAATACTGTTACCACTTAAACCGGAAGAATTTCCGCAAAACTCCGGTGCCGATGACGATCAGTTTGCCGCACTGGCGACGCTACCAGCCGTGGTAGCTGCTCACAAGGGGTCTCAAGAAGCATTATTGACCAAGATAGCGCAAGTTGTGCGTCTGACCAATCATAATGACACTGCAGTTGCAGCAGCGCAGTATGCAGGCAGTGTTCTATTGGAAATATTGCATGGAAAAACAATCACTCAAGCATTGACGAGTGCATTACTATATGCCGAAAGGAAACTGGCGCCACTGGTTGAGGAAGCTTTGCAAACCCACACACTTGACAGTATCGCCATTGCCAATCGCTTTGGTTCAGCTTGTCATGTTCTGCAAGGCATGCCGATTATTGCGCATATCGCCCGGTATGCGTCCGATTATCGCACAGCTATTGAAGAAAATATTCGCATCGGCGGTGATAGTTGTGGCCGTGCCATCATGCTCGGCGCCATTATGGCAGCTTACACCGCACAACAAAACGATCAGATATCGTCTATTCCGCTCGAATGGGCTGTGCGCTATCGCAAGCTGATCGTCGCTGCGGATGCTTGTGCGACGCTAGAGAGTTCTGAATGACCGTTATTGTGAGCACTAAAAATTAATAGTATTGATTCCCAGAGTCTATGGGGGTGTCCGACTTGAATTTGATGATCTATGAGAGCACTTTCATATTCCCGATCCTTTTCTTCATTTAAAACAGGATTATGTGCTGCAAATCTGGACAATCTATTTGCTCACTATACAGGCCGGAACTTTGCATTGACTGAGTAGCTTAAATAAGCTAACATGGCCGCTTTTTTAAGTACGGATAATGTGCTGTCTGTTCCAAAGATGGATATATGTCTTGGATAAAAAATAGGCCGCTTAATATTGTGCTGAAAGCGCAATTGCTCCTTACCTTAATTGTTGTAATTGTATTTGGTTTTTTATCAGATTTTCATAGCGTAATGTCAGCAATGCTGGGAGGAATGGTTAGCTTAGTGTCTTCTTTAGCATTTTCGGTGATTATTTCGCAACACGAAGGGTATACGGCTAGTGGGGCAATCAGAACTGCAATAAAAGCTGAGATTGTAAAAATATGCTTGATTGTGATTCTATTATGGATAGTGTTAAAGAACTATGAGAGTATTAATGTACTTATATTTATCGGAACATTTATTTTAACTATCCTGGTTCATAGTATGGCGTTATTTATCTCAGATAACATAAAGAGTAAGACAGATTAACAAAAGTAAAGCAGGTAGCGCATGGCATCAGGTGTAGAATTAACCCCAACATCATATATAGATCATCATTTAACCAACTTAACAGCGCAAATTAATGAAGGCTCGTTTTGGGTTTTGCATGTTGACACGCTGATTACATCTATAATTCTTGGCATTGTAAGCTTTGGGTTTATGTGGCTGGTGGTGCGTAAAGCAACCCCCGGCGTGCCGTCTAAACGTCAGGCATTTGTTGAGTTGGCGGTTGAATTTATTGATAATGAAGTAAAAAATACATTTCATGGCAATCGACATGTGTTTGTTGCACCCACAGCGTTGACGATCTTTGTGTGGGTTTTAATGATGAATGCCATGGATATCTTGCCTATCGATATTATGGCTTGGATTTATGAGCATGCTTTTGGATTGCATAACTGGAGAACTGTGCCGACGACTGATGTAAATACAACTTTTGCATTGGCGCTATCAGTATGGTTTTTGATGATATTTTTTAGTATAAAAGTTAAAGGGTTTGGCGGATGGATGCACGAACTTTTTTGTACACCGTTTGGTAAAAATCCATTGCTCTGGATACTAAATTTATTATTCAATTTTATTGAGTATGTATCTAAGCCTTTGTCACATTCGTTGCGCCTTTTTGGGAATATCTATGCGGGCGAGATTATTTTCTTGTTGCTTGGAATGTGGGCTGCAACGGGGGTGAGCGGTGCTTTCTTTGGTGCGGTTTTGGGGGCGGGTTGGGCGATATTCCACATTTTGATTGTTACCTTGCAGGCATTTATTTTTATGATGTTGACGGTTGTGTATATATCGATGGCGCATGAGTCACATTAGCATAAGTTATGAGTTTTATTTGTTGCAAAATCATTAATCTTAACAAAAGGAAATTAAAATGGATAATTTGCAGTATTTGGCAATGATTCAGGCGTATACCGGTATAGGTATTGGTTTGATGATTGGTTTAGGCGCAGCTGGAGCATGTATCGGTGTTGGTGTGATGTGCAGTCGGTTTTTAGAGGGCGCTGCACGCCAACCTGAAATGATACCAACTTTGCAAGGTAAGGTGTTTCTTTTGCTGGGTTTGACTGATGCGTCTTTTATTATTGCTGTAGGTTTGGCGATGTTGTTTGCATTCGGTAATCCACTGTTGGCAGTAATTCAATAAGAATGCTGTTGCTGTATAGATTAGATATTACGGGCTTGTCATGAATATTAACTTTACTTTAATTTCTCAGGCGATAGCCTTTTCGATATTTATTTGGTTTACTGTTAAGTATGTATGGCCGCCGCTGCTGCGTGCGATTGAAGAGCGTCAGAAAACGATTGCAGATGGATTGGCTGCTGGTGAACGTGGTCGTCATGAATTAGAGTTGGCAAGTCAGCGTTCATCTGATGTATTGAAAGAGGCAAAGCAACGCGCTTCAGAAATAATTCTTCAAGCTGAAAAACGAGCCACAGAAATCGTTGAAGAGGCAAAGAAAACGGCAAAAGAAGAAGGCGATCGAATCGTTATCGGAGCGAAGGCGGATATAGAGCACGAGATGTTTAGTGCTAAAGAAGCATTGCGGCAGCATGTTGCTGAGTTAGCCGTCGCAGGAGCAGCGAAAATACTGCGTCGTGAAGTAGATGCCAAAATGCATGCGCGTATGCTCGATTCAATTGAGGAAGATTTGAAATAATGGCTGAGGCGATTACTGTTGCAAGACCGTATGCAGATGCGGTATATAAAATTGCTCTAGCGGATAATAATTTGTCTGGATGGTCAGAAATATTGCGGCTTGCAGCAGCGATTACCGAGGATGAGCATGTGAAGTCGCTTATTGATAATCCTGTGGTTTCTGCAAAACAGCTGACTGGAATATTTTTGGATATCGGTCAGGATAAATTTAATGTCGAAGCTACTAATCTTGTGACGTTGTTGATAGAAAATAAACGTACGTTTGTGTTGCCTCAAATTAGTCGATTATTTGAACAATTGAAAGCACAGCATGAAGGTGTTTTAGAAGCCAAAATTATTAGTGCATTTGCAATGGAAAGTAAGCAAATCAAGAAATTGATTGATAATCTCGAACAAAAATTTAAGCATAAGATAGAAGCTCAGATAAGTGTTGATCCAGAGTTAATAGGTGGAATTAAAGTTGAAATTGGCGATGAAATTCTTGATGCCTCAGTTCGCGGTAAACTTGAAGCCATGGCCGTTGCCCTTAAAAGCTAGGAGTTAAATAAAATGCAGTTAAATCCATCCGAAATCAGCGAGCTGATTAAAAAAAGGATTGAAGGACTTGCTGATACAGCAGAGGTTCGAACTCAGGGAACTATTGTGTCCGTCACGGACGGTATTGTGCGCATTCACGGTTTGTCGGATGTGATGCAGGGTGAAATGTTGGAATTTCCAGGTAATACATTTGGTCTGGCATTGAATCTTGAGCGTGATTCAGTAGGCGCGGTTATTATGGGCGCTTATGAACATATTTGTGAAGGCGATACCGTTAAGTGTACAGGACGTATTTTGGAAGTACCTGTTGGTGAAGGTTTGCTAGGTCGTGTTGTAAATGCGCTGGGACAACCGATAGATGGTAAAGGACCAATTACAGCAGAGAGATCAGAGCCTATTGAGAAAATTGCGCCTGGTGTGATATGGCGGCAATCTGTGGATCAGCCTGTGCAGACGGGCTTGAAATCAGTAGATTCGATGGTGCCGGTTGGGCGTGGCCAGCGTGAATTGATTATTGGTGATCGTCAGACAGGAAAAACCGCGGTAGCCATTGATGCGATTCTGAATCAGAAAGGCCAAAATATGTTCTGTATTTATGTTGCAATCGGACAAAAGGCTTCTTCGATTGCAAACGTAGTGCGTAAGCTGGAAGAGCATGGCGCAATGGAATATACCATTGTGGTGGCAGCGACTGCATCAGAATCAGCGGCAATGCAATTTATCGCACCTTATTCAGGGTGCACCATGGGTGAATATTTCCGTGATAAAGGTCAGGATGCATTGATTGTTTATGATGACTTAACGAAGCAGGCTTGGGCATATAGACAAATTTCATTGTTATTACGACGTCCGCCAGGTAGAGAAGCTTATCCAGGTGATGTGTTCTATTTGCATTCTCGTTTGTTAGAGAGAGCAGCGAGAGTAAGTTCTGCTTATGTTGAAAAGGCTACAAATGGTGCGGTAAAAGGTAAAACAGGATCATTGACTGCTTTGCCGATCATTGAAACGCAAGCTGGTGACGTGACTGCCTTCGTGCCGACGAATGTGATTTCAATTACAGACGGACAGATATTTCTAGAGACAGATTTATTTAATGCAGGTATTCGTCCAGCGATAAATGCTGGGGTGTCAGTGTCACGAGTGGGTGGTGCAGCACAAACAAAGGTTATCAAGAAGTTAGGTGGTGGTATTCGCTTAGCGTTAGCTCAGTATCGTGAACTGGCCGCATTTGCGCAGTTTGCATCAGACTTGGATGAGGCAACGCGGAAGCAACTGGAGCGCGGAAAGATGGCAACTGAGCTTATGAAGCAACCTCAATATGCTACATTAAGCGTTTCTGAAATGGCACTTACGCTATTTGCAATTAATAATGGGTATTTCGACGATGTTGAAGTTAAACGGGCATTGGCATTTGAATCTGCTCTAAAAAGCTACATACGTAGTCAACATGGTGTCATTCTTGAGAAAATAGAAAAGAATAAAGAGCTTGATGCTGAAACAGAAAAAGAGTTAACGGCAGCAATTCAAGAATTTAAGCAAAACGGAACGTACTAAGCGATGGCCGGAAGTAGAGAGATACGCAATAAAATAAAGAGCGTAAAAAATACGCAAAAGATAACACGCGCCATGGAAATGGTAGCGGCATCTAAAATGCGTAAGGCACAAGATCGTATGAAAAAAGCAAGACCTTACGGCGAAAAAATCCGTAATGTCGCTGCACATATGAGTCGGGCAAATACAGAATATCGTCATCCTTTTTTGATTGAGAGAGATACAGTCAAGCGTGTTGGTATTATTATTGTGACTTCAGATAAGGGACTTTGTGGTGGTTTGAACACAAATATCTTGCGTAGAGCTTTCAATCAAATGAAGGTTTGGCAAGCAGAAGGCGAACAAATAGAAGTATGTTGTGTAGGTAACAAAGGCTTAGGTTTTATGAGTCGAATAAATGCACATGTGACTTCACAAGTTGTTGGGCTGGGCGATACGCCTGATATGGCGAAACTCATAGGGGCAGTTAAAGTGGTACTGGATGGATATACGCAAGATCAATTTGACCGAGTATATATTTTTTATAATCGCTTTATAAATACTATGAAGCAAGAACCTGTGATGGAGCAACTGCTTCCTTTGACTGATGAGCGTATTCAGAATGAGGAGCAAAATGATGATAGACCGAAAGTAACATGGGATTACATCTATGAGCCTGAGGCAAAGCCAGTCATAGACGATATAATGGTACGTTATATAGAAGCGCTGGTATATCAGGCTGTCACTGAGAATATGGCATCTGAACAATCTGCTAGGATGGTGGCTATGAAAGCTGCATCGGATAATGCAGGAAGTGTCATTGATGAACTGACATTGATTTACAATAAATCTCGACAGGCGGCAATTACCAAGGAATTGTCGGAGATTGTCGGGGGTGCTGCGGCTGTTTAAAACATTTTTAGTATTAGGGAACAACGATGAGTCAAGGAAAAATTGTTCAGTGTATTGGTGCAGTAATTGATGTGGAATTCTCACGTGAATCCATTCCAAAAGTATATGACGCGCTAATAATGGAAGGTTCAGAACTTACGCTGGAAGTGCAGCAGCAGTTGGGTGACGGTGTAGTACGCACTATTGCACTTGGATCTTCAGATGGCCTACGTCGTGGAATGATAGTTGAAAATACCGGTAAGCAAATTACTGTCCCGGTCGGAACTAAAACATTGGGTCGCATTATGGATGTTTTGGGTCGTCCTATTGATGAGATGGGAGAAATAGGCGCAGAGCAAAACATGTCTATTCATCGCGAGGCCCCCGCATTTGATGAATTGTCAGCATCGACCGAATTATTGGAAACCGGTATCAAGGTAATTGATTTGATTTGTCCTTTTGCAAAAGGCGGTAAAGTCGGTTTGTTTGGCGGTGCAGGTGTTGGTAAGACAGTCAACATGATGGAGCTAATTCGTAATATTGCGATTGAACACAGCGGATACTCAGTATTTGCAGGCGTTGGTGAACGTACTCGCGAAGGAAATGATTTCTATCATGAAATGAAAGAATCCAAAGTGCTTGATAAGGTTGCATTGGTATATGGGCAAATGAACGAACCACCTGGAAATCGGTTGCGAGTAGCGTTAACTGGTTTAACAATGGCTGAATCGTTCCGTGATGAGGGTCGTGATGTATTATTCTTTGTTGATAATATTTACCGCTATACACTAGCTGGAACTGAGGTTTCTGCATTGCTGGGTCGTATGCCATCTGCCGTGGGCTATCAACCGACACTTGCTGAAGAAATGGGACGATTGCAAGAGCGCATTACTTCAACGAAAACAGGTTCAATTACATCAATACAAGCTGTCTATGTACCAGCTGATGATTTGACTGATCCATCTCCAGCAACTACGTTCGGACATTTGGATGCAACTGTTGTGTTGTCTCGTGATATTGCATCCTTAGGAATTTATCCAGCTGTCGATCCACTGGATTCAACATCACGTCAGCTTGATCCGCAAGTGGTTGGTGAAGATCACTATAATACTGCACGGGCCGTACAACAAACATTGCAGCGATATAAAGAATTAAGAGACATTATTGCTATTTTGGGTATGGATGAATTATCGCCCGAAGATAAGTTAGCAGTTAGTCGTGCTCGTAAAATTCAACGATTTTTATCACAACCGTTCAATGTGGCCGAGGTCTTTACTGGATCTCCAGGGAAATATGTATCGCTTAAAGATACTATTAAAGGCTTCAAAGGTATTGTTGAAGGTGAATATGATGAACTGCCGGAACAAGCATTTTATATGGTGGGAAGCATCGAAGAAGCTGTAGAGAAGGCTAAAACGCTTCAATAAATTTAGAGAGAGTGCTCAATGGGTACCATTTTTCATCTTGATATCGTTAGTGCTGAAGAATCTATTTATTCCGGCCCAGTAGAATTTATAGTTGCACCTGCCCAAATGGGGGAAGTGGGTATTTATCCACGACACACGCCCATGTTGACAAGAATTAAGTCTGGAATGGTGCGTATTAAAACGCAATTTAAAGAGGAAGAGTTTGTCTACGTGTCTGGAGGAATGTTAGAAATTCAACCTGATATTGTTACCATACTGGCTGATACTGCGGTGCGTAGTCATGATCTTGATGAGGCAAAAGCGATAGAGTCAAAGCGAGCAGCAGAAGAGGCCATGAAAGATCGTGGATCTGAATTGGACTACGCAAAAGCCCAAGCCGAATTAATGGAGGCTATGGCGCAATTGGCTGCAATTGATAAGTTAAGAAAACGCGGGCATTAGATAAGATATTATTTAACACATAGGCACAAAAAAGGCGACATATGTCGCCTTTTTTGTGCCTATGTGTTTCTGAATTTGCACTAAAATAGTGATATCAGAACGTAATTCCATTTAAAGAGTTAAAAATACTTGATATACGGTTCTTGATTAATTAATTATATTAATAACCTAGAGAGAAGCTTAATATCATGTCAAAACTTAATGTTGTAATACTTGCAGCAGGCTCTGGCAAACGTATGCAATCTTCTCTTCCCAAGGTATTACATACATTGGCAGGTTGTCCATTGCTTTTGCATGTAACTAATACAGCCAGATTATTATTACCCCATAAAATTTGTATCGTCATAGGTTATGGCGGAAATATAATTAGGCAGTCAATTGTTGATACTGATCTAACGTGGGTGATACAGGAACAGCAACTTGGCACAGGACATGCGCTAATGCAAGCCCAGTCGTATCTTGATAAAGATGGTTTTACACTCGTATTGTATGGAGATGTCCCTCTTGTCAGTGTCGATACACTGCAGAAACTAATAGTCACTGCACAAGAAAAACATTGTGCATTGCTAACGGCTGTAGTGGAGGATCCGACTGGATATGGCAGAATTGTGCGTGATTCCGAAACAGAAGCCGTTACAGCCATTATTGAACAGAAGGATGCCAATAGGGATCAACAGAGTATATGTGAAATTAATACCGGAATTATGCTTGTTCCTAATGCTTATTTACATGAATGGTTACCAAAGCTTGAGAATAAGAATGCACAGCATGAATATTATTTGACAGATATTATTGCAATGGCTGCCAAACAAAATGTTCGTGTAGTGTCTTCACAGCCGGCAAACCTCTGGGAGGTGATGGGTGTTAATAATAAACGTCAATTGGCTGAGCTTGAACGGATTTATCAAAAGGAATATGCCGGTAAACTACTAGATCGCGGTGTTAGTGTGGCGGATCCAGCGCGAATTGATATCCGAGGAGAGCTCATCTGTGGATCTGATGTTGAAATTGATATTGATTGTATTTTTGAAGGTATCGTTAAACTGGGCGATCGTGTACAGGTTGGCGCACATTGCATACTAAAAAATGTAATGATTGCAGCAGGAAGTATTATTCATCCCCATAGCATGATCGAAGATACAGAAATTGGTGAGAATTGCAAGATTGGTCCTTATGCGCGTGTTCGTCCGGGTACCAAGCTTTCCAGCAAGGTGCATGTTGGCAATTTTGTTGAAGTTAAAAATAGTCAGATTGGGCTAGGGACTAAAGCCAATCATTTAAGCTACATTGGCGACTCTATCGTAGGAGAGAATGTCAATATTGGTGCTGGAACAATTACTTGTAATTATGATGGTGCGAATAAACACCAAACCATCATAGAAGATGACGTGTTTATTGGATCTGACACACAACTGATTGCACCGGTTAAGGTTTCTAGAGGTTCGACAATTGGTGCCGGATCGACTATCACGAGAGATACCCCAGAAGGTGCTTTGACCTTGGCGAGAGTTAAACAAGTCAGTTTCTCTGAGTGGAAACGTCCAACAAAATCGAAATAATGATGTCGGCATATTTTCATTTTTTTGTTTGGCTAAATGTATGAAAAGGAGGATCTGAATGTGCGGAATAGTTGGTGCCATCGCAAATGTCAATATCGTTCCCATTTTATTGGAAGGATTACTGCGTCTGGAATATAGAGGATATGATTCAGCTGGATTAGTCGTAACCAATCATGGATTGCAGCGATTACGCACGACAGGTCGGGTGATGGAGCTCAGCAAACTTGCGGCGCAGCAAAAGACGCAAGGATTGGTAGGTATAGCCCATACACGCTGGGCAACACATGGAGAACCTTCTGAACGTAATGCACATCCTCATTTTTCTGGAAATGAATCGCGGATTGCTGTTGTACATAATGGAATCATAGAGAATCACGAAGAAATACGTCTTTATCTGAAGAGTCAGGGGTTCAAGTTTGTATCGGATACTGACACCGAAGTGATTGCGCATTTGATAGCTTTCAAACTTAAGCAAGAGACCGATTTATTCAAGGCAGTTTGCTTGTCCATCGCAGAATTACAAGGCGCTTATGCCATAGCTGTTATGGAAGAAGCACATCCGGAACGCATTGTTGCTGCGAGAAATGGAGCTCCACTATTAATAGGCGTAGGAAAAGACGGTAATTATGTTGCATCTGATACTTCTGCTTTATTGCAGACTACGCGAAATATCATTTATCTGGAAGAGGGTGATGTTGTCGAATTGAATAGCCATAGTTATCGGATTGTAAATTGTTTGCATAGCCAGTTAGGTGAAGCGGTTGAACGCACTGTGCATGAGAGTTATTTATCCAATGAAGCGATCGAATTAGGACCCTATGCGCATTTCATGCAAAAGGAAATATTCGAGCAACCAAGCGCTGTGGCTAATACATTGGAGATGGTATTTAATACACAATCTATTTCTCCCAATTTATTTGGCAGTAAAGCGGAGAAAGTGTTTACCAAAACGAAACATATTTTGATCTTGGCGTGTGGTACCAGCTATCATGCTGGGTTGGTAGCTCGCTATTGGTTGGAAACGGTTGCCGGATTGCCTTGTAATGTTGAAATTGCTAGCGAATATCGTTATCGTGATCCGATAGCAGATCCAGATACCTTGGTGGTCGGTATTTCCCAATCAGGAGAAACTGCAGATACTTTGGCAGCGATAAGCTATGCGAAAAAACTGGGGCATGAACATACGCTTGCTATTTGTAATGTGCCTGAAAGCGCGCTGATACGCCAAACTGATTTGCGTTTTCTAACTCGGGCTGGTCCAGAAATTGGCGTAGCTTCAACCAAAGCGTTTACTACGCAACTGGCGTCACTTTTGTTGTTGACAGTGACGCTGGCGAAAATGCGTCATCGGTTGTCTATTGATGATGAACAGCGGATGATTGCAGCATTACGTCATTTACCAGTGGCATTGCAAAATGCATTACAAGTAGAGTCGCAGGTTAAGGTTTGGGCTAAAAATTTTGCAAAAAAACGACATGCTTTGTTTCTCGGGCGAGGTGTTCATTATCCCATTGCTATGGAAGGCGCACTGAAACTTAAAGAAATATCTTATATTCATGCAGAAGCTTATGCGGCAGGAGAATTAAAGCACGGTCCGCTGGCTTTAGTGGACAATGAAATGCCTGTTGTTGCCATTGCTCCCAACGATCAGTTGCTGGGTAAGCTTAAATCAAACTTGCAAGAAGTACATGCGCGAGGTGGAGAGCTTTATGTATTTGCGGATGCAGACTCTCAGATAACTCAAAGTGAGAATCTACATGTCATATGTTTATCGGAACACGCTGGTTTACTAAGTCCGATTCTTCATACAATTCCGCTACAATTATTGGCTTATCACGTTGCTTTAGAGAAAGGTACTGATGTTGATAAACCACGGAATTTGGCAAAAGCGGTAACAGTCGAATAAGCATTGTCAGAGATGAGTCAGTTAATCTTAGATATGTGTAAGATCAATTGCATATAATGCAAAGCTGCATATTAATGTCACTAAGGTCTGACACTTTAACCATAGAGTGGTATGGTAATATAAGCCTACTTTAGTAAAGGGTACGAATAAATGGCGGGTCATAGCAAATGGGCTAATATTAAGCATAAAAAGGCTGCGCAAGATGCCAAACGCGGAAAGGTATTTACACGGCTTATCAAAGAAATAACGGTCGCTGCTCGTATGGGTGGTGGAGATCCAAATAGTAATCCGCGCTTACGCTTGGCGGTAGATAAAGCTTACGATCAGAACATGCCCAAGGATAATGTTGAGCGGGCGATCAAACGCGGTAGCGGAGATCTGGAGGGTGTTGATTATGAAGAGATCCGCTATGAAGGTTATGGTATGGCGGGTGCCGCGGTGATGGTTGATTGTATGACAGATAATCGTGTTCGTACTGTGGCTGATGTACGTCATGCCTTTACCAAATACGGCGGTAATCTGGGTACGGATGGTTCAGTTAGTTTTTTATTCAAACACTGCGGTCAATTAATCTTTGATCCAGAAACCAATGAAGATAAGCTCATAGAAGCTGCTTTGGAAGGCGGTGCTGAAGACGTGATTAGTAATGATGACGGAAGTATTGAAGTTATTACTGCGCCTTATGAATTCATTACTGTAAAAGAAGCGTTGGAGAAAGCGGGGTTTAAAGCGGAGTTGGCGGAAGTTACCATGAAACCAAGCAATGAAGCATTATTAACCGGTGACGATGCAGTGAAAATGCAGAAATTGCTGGATGCGCTAGAGAGTCTTGATGACGTACAGAATGTATACACCACAGCAATTCTTGATGAATAAGAATAATATTGACAGGTGACGAAATCCGTATTCTTGGTATAGATCCTGGTTTACGCATTACTGGTTTTGGCGTCATTGATAAGAATGGAGACGATTTAACCTATGTCAGTAGCGGGTGCGTTAAAACATCCGAGGGTGCATTACCTTCTCGTCTCAAGTTGATTCTGGATAACTTGGGTGAAATCATCACACAGTATCAGCCTGAGCATGTTGCCATTGAACAGGTTTTCGTCAATATCAATCCTAAATCAACATTGTTATTGGGTCAGGCACGTGGCGCGGCTATCTGTGCAGCAGTAATGAATAATCTGGTGGTCGCTGAATACACCGCACTACAAATAAAACAGGCGGTTGTGGGCAATGGTCATGCAAAAAAAGATCAAGTACAAGAGATGGTCATGCGGCTGCTTAATCTGATTAGTAATCCAAGTGCCGATGCTGCAGATGCTTTAGCCTGTGCAATTTGCCATGCGCATGGTGGGCTTGGCTTAGGGGAGATCTCAACAATGGGTTACCGCATGAAAAGAGGGCGTTTGGTGTGATTGGACGGTTAACCGGTATATTGCTGGAGAAACACCCACCACAGGTGTTGCTCGATGTGCAAGGGGTTGGCTATGAAGTAGATGTGCCAATGAGCACCTTTTACGATCTTCCGGAGATTGGAGTGCAAGCAGCATTGTATACGCATCTGATAATACGAGAAGATGTACATTTGTTGTTTGGTTTTGCGACGGAATCAGAACGTCAAACTTTTCGGCAGTTGGTAAAAATTTCTGGTGTGGGTGCAAGAACTGCATTGGCACTGCTATCTGGCCTAAGTGTGTCCGATTTGCACCATGCTGTAGCGACGCAAGATAGCGCACGACTGATCAGAGTGCCCGGTATTGGGAAAAAAACGGCGGAGCGTTTGTTATTGGAACTGCGAGATAAATTGGATTCTACAATAATCAATTTAGACAAAGCCTTGTCAGTATCCACTAATGATGATGACATACTGAATGCATTGTTATCATTGGGCTATAATGATAAAGAAGCCAATTGGGCTATCAAACAAATATCTACAAATGCCACTGTGTCCGATGGTATACGACAAGCATTGCAATTATTATCAAAGGAAAAATGACGGCACCTATCTGGGTTATTAGATGATAGAAACGGATCGATTGATTACTGCAGTATCTTCATCTTCCCAAGAAGAGATTCTGGAGCGTGCACTACGCCCTAAACAACTGGAAGAATATGTTGGTCAGGAAAAAATTCGCGAACAGTTGCAGATTTTTATCGAAGCAGCCAGAAATCGTCATGAAGCGCTTGATCATGTTTTATTATTCGGCCCTCCGGGTCTAGGTAAGACTACACTCGCACATATTATTGCCAGAGAAATGGGCGTTAATCTGCGCCAAACTTCTGGTCCGGTTCTGGAACGTCCGGGTGATTTGGCGGCTTTACTGACAAATCTTGAACCGAATGATGTTTTGTTCATTGATGAGATTCACAGACTTTCTCCGATGGTGGAAGAGATTCTGTATCCGGCGTTGGAAGACTATCAATTGGATATTATGATTGGTGAAGGTCCGGCTGCGCGATCTGTGAAACTGGATTTGCCACCTTTTACCTTGGTGGGAGCTACCACGCGTGCTGGCATGCTTACTAACCCGTTGCGAGATCGCTTTGGAATAGTTTCACGACTGGAGTTTTATACGCCGGAAGAACTGAGCAAAATTGTGATCCGTTCCGCAGGGTTGTTGAATGTCAAGATATCTTCCGATGGGGCGTTCGAGATTGCGCGTCGATCGCGCGGTACACCACGTATTGTCAATCGATTACTGCGCCGTGTACGAGACTTTGCGGAAGTTAAAGCGGATGGTCATGTCACTTACTCTGTAGCCGATGCAGCTTTAAGCATGTTGGATGTGGATGCAATAGGCCTGGATGTTATGGACAGGAAGTTGCTTCTAGCAGTACTGGAGAAGTTCAGTGGTGGTCCCGTCGGTGTTGATAATCTCGCGGCAGCTATTAGTGAAGAACGTGATACGATTGAAGATGTGCTGGAGCCTTATCTGATTCAGCAGGGATTTTTGAAACGTACGCCGAGAGGTCGTATGGCTACTGTCGCTGCTTATCAGCATTTTGGTGTTGCTCTGCCGAAAAATGGATTCAGCGGTGATCTTTGGGAAGAGAGCTGTTGATAATCGGTTGATTTTTATATTTATATTTTATGCAAATTCAGACACTACGCATTATCATTGCGATCTTAATGACGGTAGTCATTATGTTGTATATTTATACCAATCGCGAGAAAGATTATTATAGTAAGAGCGCAGAACCGGCGGTTGCACAAATATTAACCGAAATTTCCAGCTGGGAAAAACAAGTACTTCTAATTCACTTAACTCCTGAAGCCAAACAAACAGTAAATGACGAGCAACTCGATCAATTGATGAACCTCTATCGTAGCTTTGGTCGTTTTCGATCAATTCAAGAAATTAATTTTTCTCGCACAGTGAGTGCATTCTCTCTAGTGGGTGAGAAACGGATTAATTATTCGGGTGTCGCAAACTTTGATGGAGGGCCTGTTAGTTTAAATATTACTTTAGTTGAACGGGGAGGATTTTTCCTCGTTTATAATTTTACGCTGGCAAAAGCGAGTGAAGGATAGTTTGAGAAGTTTATGTGCCTGTAATGTAGAGGCTATTCTACGTGTACAGTATGGTTTTGGGTTAATATATACATGTAGCTTTTGAACTATCGATAAAATGCGTTAGTCTCACTGCTTGTTCGAATGATTAGGTATTCAATTTTTAGATTGGAGGTTATTAAATGAATCAAAATTACTCAACAGTTGCTCAAAGATCTTCATCAGCTTTGGCGACTAACAAAGTATTGCGTAATACTTATATGCTCTTATCATTGACATTGCTGTTCAGTGGTTTTACAGCTGCGCTGTCAATGTTCATGAATATGCCACCAATGACTTATCTAGTATCCGTTATTGGTGGTATGGTAATTGCTATGTTTGTGCTGCCTCGTTTTGCTAATTCTACAGCGGGTATTGGAATAGTCTTCCTGATTACAGGTATGTTAGGGTTCGGTTTGGGACCAATATTGAGTATGTATGCCTCGTTACCTAATGGTGGAAATATTATCACGCTGTCGCTAGGTGGAACAGGTGTTATATTTATGGGTTTATCTGCATATGCATTGGCTACACGAAAAGATTTTAGTTTTCTTGGTGGTTTTTTAATGGTAGGTTTTTTGCTAGTGCTGTTTGCAGCGGTGGCAAATATTTTTCTGGCTATACCTGCCATGTCGCTAGCGATATCAGTTGTGGTCATCATGATTATGAGTGGTTTTATTTTACATGATACTAGTCGTATTATTCATGGTGGCGAAACCAATTATGTGTTGGCGACGATTGGATTGTATATGACTATTTTCAATATTTTTATCAGCTTGTTACAGATCTTGGGCATTATGGGTAATGATGATTAGCTTTTAAGTGTCTAAGTAATTGTTAAAACCCCGGTTATCCGGGGTTTTGTTTGGAGTAAATAAAGTGTGTAAGAGGCTCTAGGAACATGGATTGGATGCAAATTATCTCTGCGCTAGTACTAGCGATGTTCATTGTAATCCTGTTTCCGGCAGTTTTAGATAGGATGAAAAGTAGCCCCAAAGGTACATCTTCGGATTGGATAGGTTTTATCGGTCCCATGTTAGTTATTGCCCTATTTATTATGTTTTTAATTGAACTAGTTTAGATCATATTTCTGTACATCTAGATGGCCGGTTTTCTTGGTTAATAGAAGTGGCCTCGCAAATTCGGACAGTCGGATAAGTGTTAATCTTGCTCAATCTAAATCCGTGAAGTACGCGGCAAAAAAGGAGCAAGAGTATGAGAAGGACGAGAAGGAATCACGCAGCGGGATTCAAAGCCAAGGTGGCAATAGCGGCGTTGAAGGGTGACAA
>JAGNZK010000014.1 GCA_017984435.1 Nitrosomonas sp.
TATTTTATAACAGCCAGAGACTGCATTCATACCTGGATTACAAAAGCCCAAACCAATATGAAGCAGAAGCAGCAAAATCGATAAAAGCAGCTTAACTGGGGTGTCCGGTTTTACTTGACCAGGTCAATTGCAATGGTTGTCGTAACCGATAATCTTGTGCAGATTATATTGGAGAGAGTATATGACTGAAAAAAAGATTCCAACCGAGAAACAACCCATCATGGTTACTGAAGGTGCCGAAGCCCCTTTTCTGCTTTATTCCGGCGATGATGAAAAAGTACATGTGCGGGTGCTCATCCACGCTGATTCTCTTTGGTTAACCCAGCGCCTTATGGCCGATTTGTTCCAGACTAGCGCGGACAATATCAACTTACACCTTAAGAATATATTTGCTGAGGGCGAACTGGAGGAATCGGCAACTACCGAGAATTTCTCGGTAGTTCAGAATGAGGGCGGACGGGCTGTCCGGCGCACGCTCAAACACTACAGCCTTGACGCCATTATTGCCGTTGGCTACCGTGTGAGCTCCAAACGCGCTACCCAGTTTCGTATCTGGGCGACCCAGATCCTCAAAGAATATATGCGTAAAGGCTTTGTGCTGGATGATGAGCGGTTAAAGCAGGGAAAGCGGGTTTTCGGCGAAGATTATTTCCAAGAGTTGCTCGAGCGGGTCCGCTCTATCCGGGCCAGCGAGCGGCGTATCTATCAGCAAATTACTGACATCTTTGCCGAATGCAGCGTTGATTACGATCCCAAATCAGATATCACACAAAACTTCTATGCCATGGTGCAAAACAAGTTTCACTACGCCATTACCGGTCAGACCGCGGCCGAGATCATTCTGCAGAAGGCTGATCGTACGGCTCCTCACATGGGCTTACTTACTTGGAAAAATGCACCTCATGGCCGTATCCTCACCTCAGATGTAACGATCGCTAAGAACTATTTGACCGAACCGGAAATCAAGCGATTAGAACGTACCATTTCCAGTTTTTTCGACTATATCGAAAACATCATTGAAAACCGGCTTCAAATGAGCATGGCTGATATGGCCGAAAGTATAGACAAGTTCCTGAGTTTCAATGAATTCGAGGTGCTGACGCACAAAGGCCGTGTCAGCAAGATGCAAGCTGATCAGAAAGCTTTATCAGAATACGCGGAATTCAATCGAACACAGAAGATCGAATCGGATTTTGATCGAGTGTTGAAAGCAGCCAAAAATCTGGAGAATGGAAATCAGAAATCCAAAAGAACGAAACCTAATTCAGGGGAAAAATGATTTATGTATAGGATGTTACAGCATTGTCATCCCGTGTCAATAACTGCATCAATTTGGGATGAATGAACAGCTTTTCCCGTCCCACGGCTCTTTCCTCCAGCACGCCGATGTCTACCAGTTGCTTGAGATAGCGCGAGGCGGCCTGACGTCCGGCGATGTTTTTTTCGACCAGGTTTTGAATCCGGCAGTAAGGCAAATCGAAAATCAGATCGACCAGTTCGCGGCTGTAAATTTTTGGTGCCGCTTGTTTTACATGGTCAATCGTTAACCCTGACAAGCTGCGGATTGCGGCGATCTTGGCGGTGGTCCAGCGTGCCGTGTCTTCGATGCCTTGCAACAAATAGACAATCCACGGTTCCCATGCCTGATTGCGCGTGACATCCAGGAGCAGGCGGTAATACTCGGCTTTGTTTTTAATGATGTAGCGGCTCAGATACAAAATCGGCAGCGTCAGCAAGTCTTCCTGGATCAGAAACAGGCTATTCAGCACGCGCCCGGTGCGGCCATTGCCGTCGGTGAACGGGTGAATCGCCTCGAATTGGTAATGCCCGGCTGCCATGCGGATTAGCGGGTCGACAGCGCGCGCTTCGTGCAAGTAACGTTCCCAGTTGGCTAATTGGGTGCGCAGGAGATCTTCCCCAACAGGCGGCGTATAGATCACTTCGCCGGTCGCTTGATTGGCGAGTGCTGTTCCGGGTACCCGCCGCACTTGCATGTCCGTGCCCTTGATGCGTGTACATACTTGTTCCGCCGTGCGGGTGTTCAGCGGATGCTGCTTTAATGCTTGAAATCCTTCCAGCAGTGCATTGCTATAGCGCAGGGCTTCGCGTGTCGCTGGGTCGGCATACTCGTTTGCGCTTTGAAACTGAAACAGCCGGTCGGTTGTTGTAACGATATTTTCGATTTCCGAGCTGGCTTGGGCTTCAAGCAGCGGCAGGACATTGATCAAAACACCCTGATTGGGAATGAGTTCAGCAACCTGTTTGAGTTCTGCCAGCGCCGTCCGGGCGGCGATACATTGCTTGAGTACCTTGCGTGTTTCTAGCTCGGCTACGGGGGGCAGCAGCGGTAAGTCGTTGTAAGGTTGATCCGGACGCCAAGCAGTCATGGTTTAATTTTTGCATTTTTGCGACACGTTGTTAGTTTATGTCGTCCACAGCGACAGGTCAATTAAATATGTCGCAAATTTCCATTTTTTACGACATATCGATCAAACGTTGAAGCGGAAATGCATCACATCGCCGTCCTTGACGATGTATTCCTTGCCTTCAAGGCGCATTTTGCCGGCTTCTTTGGCACCTTGCTCGCCGTTGTAGGTTATGAAATCGTCATAGCTGATCACTTCGGCGCGGATGAAACCCTTTTCAAAATCAGTATGAATAACACCGGCTGCTTGCGGTGCAGTGTCGCCTTTGTGGATCGTCCAGGCGCGGACTTCTTTGACACCGGCAGTGAAGTAGGTTTGCAGTCCGAGCAGTTCATAGCCCGCGCGCACCAGGCGATTGAGGCCGGGTTCTTCGAGATTCAAATCGGCTAAAAATATTTTCTTGTCTTCGTCGGACAGTTCCGCGATTTCCGCTTCGAGCGCTGCGCATATTGCCACTACCGGCGCACCTTCACTCGCTGCGTATTCTTTCACCCGCGTTAATAATGGATTATTTTCAAAACCATGATCATTCACATTAGCAACATAGATAGCCGGTTTCGCAGTTAATAAACAAAGCGGCTGCAACAATTGCTTTTGTTCCTTGTCCAGAACCAGTGTTCTGGCTGGGTTGCCTCGATCAAGATGTGCTTGCGCCATTTCCAACAAAGCACAAAATTTAATGGCGTCCTTATTGCCCGACTTGGCTACCTTGGACTCACGCAACAGTGTTTTTTCTATGGTGGCCAAATCCGCCAGAGACAATTCAGTTTGAATCACTTCGATATCCGATATGGGATCCACCTTGCCGGCGACATGGACCACATTATCATCCTCAAAGCAGCGCACCATATTGACGATGCCATCTGTTTCACGAATATTGGCAAGAAACTTGTTGCCAAGACCTTCCCCTTTGGATGCACCGGCCACTAATCCGGCAATATCGACAAATTCAACGATAGCCGGTTGTATTTTCTGCGGTTTGACGATTTCACTGAGTTTTTGCAAACGAGGATCCGGCACTTCAACAATACCGATATTAGGATCTATCGTACAAAAAGGATAGTTTTCCGCGGCAATCCCTGCTTTGGTTAATGCATTAAATAATGTGGATTTACCGACATTGGGCAGCCCCACGATTCCGCATTTCAAACTCATGACCTGATTCTCATTAAAATTGTTTAAACAACAAGGGGAGGAAACTTCCGGCACTAATAATACACAACAATATGATTCTTATACTTTGGTGTGCAATTTTAACATGGCTGCCTCACAAGCATCCTGGGCCAGGAGCGGCCAAACTTCCAGGCTTCTTTCAATAGCTTCATCAACGAGTTGCGCTTCTTCCTTCCTTGGTGGATGTAATACATAGCTAACCACAGCATCACGATCGCCCGGATGACCTACACCGATTCGCAACCGCCAAAAATCCTGCGTACCCAATTTTGCCGCAATATCTTTGAGGCCATTATGACCACCCAAACCACCACCCTTTTTTAATTTGGCGCTACCTGGCGGCAGATCCAACTCATCATGGATAACGATCATTTCGTCAGTTTGTATTTTATAGAACTGACACAATGCGACGACAGAACGCCCGCTGGCGTTCATGTAGGTTTGCGGCTCCAGTAGCCACAGATCAGTATCTTTCTGACGACTATGTGCGCACAGCCCATGAAATCGTATTTCCGGCTTTAGCGTGATACGTAGCATTTCAGCTAATCGATCGACCCATTGGAAACCGGCGTTATGACGTGTACCGGCATATTCTTTGCCTGGGTTACCCAATCCGACAATAAGCTTCATGCGATGCGATAAGGCTGTTTATGAGGTAGATCAAAAAATTAAATCTGCTGGCATTTGTTAATGCTCAGCAGATTTATCAGGTTTTTAGAACAATTAACTATTATTTTCTTATCCGGCAGCTTTTTTCTCTGCGCCCGCTTCCTCACCGGAAGCTTCATCAGAGAGTGCTGAACGTGGAATGACAATCGCCGCGACCGATGAATTATCGCCTTTGGTCAATGCAACAACTTCTACGCCTGCGGGCAATACCAGATCACTTAAGTGGAGTGAGTGTCCTGCGGTTAATTCGGCTAAATCCACGGAAATGAATTCAGGCAAATCTGCCGGCAGACAACTGATATCCACTTCGGTCAAAATATGGGTCACAATCCCACCAGAGGTTTTTACACCAGGTGAAATTTCTGCATTGATAAAGTGCAATGGAACTTTCATGTGTATTTTCTTGTTCTTGTCAACGCGCTGAAAATCCACATGCAATACTTGCTGCTTAAAGGGGTGCATTTGTATATCGCGCAACAGTACCTGTTCTACTTTTCCTTCAACACTTAAAGACAGAATAGACGCATGGAAAGCTTCCAATTTGAGTTTGTGGAACAGATTATTATGATCCATCTCAATGGATTGCGCTTCATGATCACCGCCATAAATGATTGCTGGTACTTTACCAGAACCACGCAGGCGGCGGCTCGCACCCTTTCCCTGCAGTGTGCGCTTGTCGGCACTGATTTCTATTTTCATCGTTACTACTCCATAATTGTGATTTGTTCGCGACCAAACAAACCGGTTAATAAAAACGGTTCAATTTATTCCATAAATAATGAACTTAATGAACTTTCATTACTGATGCGCAGCATGGTTTCTGCCAGCAGATTGGCGATACTGAGCTGACAAATACGATCACAAGCCAACGCATCTTCACGCAAAGGTATTGTATCGGTGACCACCAACTTATCCAGTGCCGAGTTTTGTATACGTTCCACTGCATTGCCTGATAATACCGCGTGCGTGGAGTAAGCCAGCACTGATTTTGCACCGCGTTGCTTTAATGCGTTTGCTGCTTCACACAATGTGTTGGCGGTATCCACCAAGTCGTCAATAATGACACATGTGCGATCCTTAACTTCACCGATGATGTTCATTACTTTTGCCTCATTGGGTTTGGGGCGCCGTTTGTCGATTATTGCCAGATCACATTCCAAGCGCTTGGCCAAATGTCGGGCGCGTACCACACCGCCAACATCGGGCGACACTACCATCAGATTCTGGTAATTATGCTTCCAGATATCTCCCAGCAGGATGGGCATGCCATAAATATTATCAACAGGAATATCAAAAAAACCCTGAATTTGGTCTGAGTGCAAATCCATGGTCAGCAATCGGTCAATGCCAACGGTCGTCAACATATTGGCAACGACCTTGGCTGTGATCGGCACACGCACTGAACGCGGTCTTCTATCCTGACGTGCATAGCCGAAATAGGGAATTGCGGCAGTGATGCGACCAGCAGAGGCACGTTTCAGAGCATCCACCATAACCAGTATTTCCATCAGACTGTCATTGGTCGGCGCGCAAGTGGATTGCAATACAAAAACATCCTTCCCTCGCACATTTTCAAGAATTTCCACCATGATCTCGCCGTCACTGAAGCGCCCAACGGTAGCACGCCCGAGATGGATATTCAGATGCTTGACAGCATCCTGGGCCAATTTAGGATTGGCGGTACCGGTAAAAACCATCAAACTGTCATAAGACATGTTATTTCTTTAAGATAATCAGTTTGAAAAAGGAGCACAAAGACTCCTGTTAAAACGAATCACTTTCAGCAATTCGCAGCCTAACCTAACTTCTACTTATCTATTACTTAATCAGGATTAATGGAACACGTTCATGCAGGGGCTTGGTGAACCAGAAACTGGCTGGGGAGGTAGGGATCGAACCTACGAATGCCGGAATCAAAATCCGGTGCCTTACCACTTGGCGACTCCCCAAAATCTTTATTCCATTGACTTGTGCATCGGATGGTCATCCAGTCCTTTTGCCACAAAACCTTTCATGTCATCAGGAATTTGCTCAAATGCGGTCCTTGCTGCCGACTCTGTTGCAAATTCAGCAAATACACAAGCACCCGAACCGCTCATTGCCGCTATTGTAGTATTTTCTAACCGCTTTAGCCACTCCAAACATCGCGCTACTTCAGGATATAACCGGCAAACGACCAATTCCAGATCATTATGACCTTGCCACACGGAAAAGGGCGGTATTTTGATGGGTAATGTGTTGCGTGTCAATTCCTTACTCGCAAAAATCTCCGCCGTTGGTACCTGTACCGATGGCACAAGTACCAAATACCAAGCTGCCGGTAGCTCAATAGCTACCAGCTTTTCACCCACTCCTTCGGCAAAAGCATTTTGTCCAAAAATAAATACAGGAACATCCGCGCCAAGCAGAAGCCCTAATTCAAGTAATTGCTCCCTATTCAAATTCACTTCCCATAAGTGATTAAGCGCCAGCAAAGTGGTTGCTGCATCGGAACTCCCTCCCCCCAGTCCTCCACCCATTGGAATCTGTTTCTGTAGAAAAATATCAACGCCCTGCGCAGTCCCCGTTTTCTGCTTGAGCAGCTTGGCAGCGCGAACACACAAGTTCTTTTCTTCCAGCACACCTGCAATAGGATTATGCAATTTGATCGCACCATCCGTCCGCAATTTAAAACTTAGTTGATCAGAGAAATCCACAAAACGGAAAACTGTCTGCAGTAAATGATAACCATCCTGTCTGCGGCCTACGACATGCAAAAACAGATTCAATTTAGCCGGAGCAGGAAATGTAAACATGAATAAAAGATAGATAAAAGAATTAAATGGTTATGGCTTGAGCGAGAAATAATTTATTCGATTTTCCAATCATCGACTACCAATCTGATTCTCAAATTTGTATATGTTAAGTCCACTACTTTGGGGAGAGGGATTTGATTTAACTGTGCAGGCGCGTAACTACTATAATGGATTTTCCAGCCATCTTGCCGGATTGCGACAACCTGATCTTTGTTATCCAGATCCTTCTCCGCTGCGGTCGCAGGAAAGTGCGTGCCTTGAATCCAATATTGCAAGCCATTGAGAGGTAAGCGCCATCCCAGAACTTCCTCTGTCAGGCTTTCTACATCACTCGCATAAAAAGCCTCAAGTTTCGAGTTAATCAAGCGCACACCTTCCTGATCTTTTGTTATTTCTGCCACTGCTTGACCTAGGGGTGTAAATAGCAGGATTTCATCACTGATTGCCAAATGCTGCCAACGGAAACTGCCGGAAAGACGCTGATTCTGATCTTGAATGGATATTCTACCCAGTAGATTAAAATCAGCTGCTGGCGGAATAACTTGAGCACTTGCAACAGGCTCGATAAAGATGGTTTTAACAGTCGTATTCGCTGTCGTTTGCTGCGTTGTGATACAACCTGAGATCAGTGGAAAAATAAAAATACAATAAATTAGAATTCCAGAATTAATGTCCCGCAGATTAATTCTGAACCAGATCAAATATTGATTCATAAGTAGCCGGTGAGCTTTGCGCGAAGAGTAAGCTAACTTCTAATTATTCAGTCCCTTATTGGAATGTTGATAATCAGGCAACACAATATTCAATTCCAGTGTCTCTTGATTCTCATCTTGTTCAAAGTTAACGGATATCGCATCCTGATCAACATTGACGTACTTGCGGATAACTTCCAATAGTTCTTTTTGCAGTTGTGGTAAGTAGGAAGGCTGGTTGCGATAACTACGCTCATGTGCGACAAGAATTTGTAATCGTTCTTTAGCAACCGATGCAGTTTTAGGTTTAGATGATCTAAAATAATCCAGTAAGCTCATTTTCTTCCTCCGAAAAGTCGCCTGAAGAACCCTTGTTTGCTGTCAATGAATCGATGTGGCCGCTCTTCTCCTAAATATCGCGCAATAACATCGGCATAAGCTTGACCTGCTTCGCTCTTTTCATCCAGAATGACGGGTATGCCGGCATTAGACGCAGACAACACTGATTTTGATTCAGGAATGATACCTAACAAATGCAATGATAGGATTTCTTGAACATCCTCAAGACTTAGCATTTCACCCAACCTGACTCGGTCGGGATCGTACCGAGTCAGTAACAAGTATTCTTTGATCGGTTCTTCATTTCTTTCAGCACGTCGCGATTTGCTGGACAAGATACCCAGCATGCGATCGGAATCCCTAACCGAAGAAATTTCGGGATTGGTAACGACAAAGGCATCATCCGCAAAATACAGAGCCAAATTGGCGCCTTTCTCAATACCGGCGGGAGAATCGCAAACAATATATTGAAATTCCTTGGACAACTCATCTAAGACTTTACCGACTCCTTCTTGTGTCAACGCATCCTTATCACGCGTTTGAGAAGCCGGCAAAATATACAGCAAGTTACAGTTTTTATCACGAATGAGCGCTTGATTGATACTGGCCTCACCATTGATAACATTGATAAAATCGTACACAACCCGGCGCTCGCAACCCAAAATCAAATCCAGATTACGCAAACCTACGTCAAAATCGATCACAACTGTCTTGTGACCCGCTTTTGCCAGCCCCATGGCAATCGCTGCGCTTGTTGTTGTTTTACCAACGCCACCTTTGCCTGATGTCACGACTATAATTCTTGCCAATTGAGCCTCCTTTGCTATTTGGTCTTAAGCAATCTCTTTAATGATCAACGCATGATTCTGCAAATATATTTGTACCGGATTTTTGTATGTTTGCTTGTTTAAGTCTTCGCTGGTTTTATAATCGCCTGCGATTGAAATAAGCTCAGCTTGCAAATCAAAGCAAAATATCCTGGCTGCTGTGTTGCCATGCACACCCGCCAAGGCCCGCCCTCTCAATGTATTATAGACATGTATGTTGCCTTCAGCCATTATTTCGGCACCGGCGCTCACCTGAGACATAATGATCAAATCGCCGGATGCATAAATACGTTGTCCTGATCGAATCGGTTGAGTGACCAGTGTTGATGTTACAGCAACCGGTGGAATAGCAGCAGGATTCACAGATTCCTTAGCAACCGGTACTACTTCCGGCTGTGCGGAAGATTGTGGGAGGATCTCGTGTTTTTGTGCTTCGCCGATGCTGATAGAACCGCCTTGTTCGCGTACGGTGTCTATCGGAATTGATAATGCACGTGCTTGTTTATTTTGTTGCTCATTACCGCCGCGAATGCCTACCGGGAAAAAACCTATTCTACGCAATACCTGTACTATCTGAACAAAATCCAGATCCTGGTTTTGCTTGTTTAATTCACGCAAATCAATAATCAACGGAGAATCTTTAAAAAACTCGGGAGCCAAACCAATCTTTTCCTGCAATGCTTCTTCAATTGCGGCTATATCATTATTAAAAAGAATCAAAATAGGTGCAAAAAAAGTACTGCTTTTGAATTCAAGTACTGGTGAAGTGTTAAGCATTTTTGAAGATTCGATCAATTGCCGTAAGGAGTTTGTTAATAGGTTGACAGTATTTATGTCAATTGTACTGCCAAGTCATACTTATTGCATTAAATCTGCAGGTTGGTTTAAGCACTTCTAAAAATCCAAATTTTGTCACAACGCTTCAAAAGACGGAAGTTGTCGAATCCAAAGATAAAATTAATTCCCCGCTTTATTTTTTATAAAACGCTGCATGGTTTCAAGCAATACTTCGTTATCCGGATCTTTCTCTAAGGCAGATTGCCAGATGTTTCTGGCATCCTCTTTCGCGCCTTGCACCCACAGCACTTCCCCCAAATGCGCTGCAATCTCCGGGTCAGGGCGGGCTGCAAAAGCCAGGTTTAAGTAATTGAGTCCATCAGAATAATTACCCATGCGATAATATACCCAGCCCAAGCTATCCATAATATAAGGATCTTCCGGAGAAAGCTCGACCGCTCTTTTGATTAATTTCAGCGCTTCCGGTAATTGCGCACCGCGTTCAGCAAGACTATAGCCCAGCGCATTGTAAGCATGCGCATTATCAGGTTTAAGTTGTATCAGCTTGCGCAGATCCTGTTCAAGAATAGTAAACTTGCCCAGTTTATCCGCCGCCAAAGCACGATCATAAAGCAACTCGGGATAATCGGGCAGTTTCTTTAACCCATTGTCCAATAAATTAAAAACTTCCTGATGCGCTTTGGATTTTCGCAAAATTTGTGCTTCTGCCAATATCAACTGTGCTACCTGTTGATCATTGGCTACCGGTAGTTTGTGCAAATGTTCACGTGCTTCTTTTACATAACCTTTCGATGCCAGTAAATCTGCGTAGCGTATTTGTGCGGGTAAATAACGTCCTCCGCTTTTTACCATTTGATAGGATTCCATCGCCATATCGGGACGTTTTGTTTCCTCATAGATCTGAGCCAGATGAAAATGAACAGCATTCGGATCCTTATACCCCATGTCCAATGCTTTCTTGAAACTCGTTTCCGTGATGTCAAAATCCCCCATTTCTGTGGCTAACAATCCGATTGCCAGCATAATTTCCGGGTCTTCAGGATTCTTATCCAATAACAATTGCAATTGCTCTCGTGCTAAATCAGTTTGATTGTCGTTGATCAATACCCGGGTATACGCAATTCTTACTTCATTGGCAGCAGGATGTTTTTTCAAATAATTGCCATAGAATTCGCTCGCGTCGGCATTGGAAATACGTTGTAATATCCTACCATTGTGAATGGCGGCGATTTCCCAATCGGGACGTAGCGCAAGCGCTCGCTGCATTTCTTCCAGCGCAAGCTGATGCTGATTGGCAAACCACGCTGCCTGGGAAATTGCAAAATGCACTTCCGGCAAATTCGCATAAGGTTGAGCGAGTTGCTGTACTAATTTCAATGTTGCCGCTTTATCGGGATTACGCGACAACAACTGATTAAGTTGCATAAATGTATTGCCGATGTCATCCTTTTCCGAAGCCAGTAATTTCTCTAAATGGGGTCGTGCCGCATCCAGTTTACCCAGACTGACCAACAGTGCCGCAATGGTTTGGCGGGCATCGATTGAATCCGGATCGAGCGCAATCCACATAATCGCAGCTTGCTCCGCTGCAAAAGGGTTTCCCGCATGCAAGGCAATTTCACTGGCACGTTTGGCAATTCGCGGATCGCGCGTTGTTCTTGCCAATTTGACATAGCGATTGACCGCAATATCCAGATTACCTCGCTGTAAGGCAGTTTCACCCACCAAAAAATCAAATAAAATGGGAGCGGTCAGTTCCTGCTTAGGCAAATTAAGCTGATTGACTTCTTCTTGCTCAGTGGATTCTCCTGTTTCTTCTACTCCTTCTTTAGTAGGAACCTGCGCACAAGCAGTAAATCCGAACAGTAGTAACACACATAGAATTTTAAATTTCATGAAAAATCCAATTGTTTCTCAAATATAAGAAAAAGATATTGCCACTTCGCAAGATCTAAGATACCGATGAAGTTAAATAACTTATATCACTCTTCACTAAAAGTTTTCCTGTTTATTAGTAAAATCTTACATAGTTAATGCGCATATTCTACTTTTATACCGGCAATAAAGTGAATAAATAATTATTTGCTAGTAGGTCTGTCGTATTTAAGCTAATACGGAAACAAAGCCAAAATTATGCGCAAAGATGCCATTGATTAATTTATGATAGGCAGAAAATACTGAGAATAGTATTAAATGATGAAAGTTCACAGTAATTTTATACCGCGATCAATCAACATACATTAGTCTATACTTCGCAATTATTGTCATCCGTCCATTGACTACCTATCCGATCTTGGCTCGCTTGAAGAATCTTTACAGTATCAAACTGATCATCGTTTTTTTGCTGGGTATGTTAACTGTACTCGGCTTTGCGCCATTCTATCTTTTCCCGGTACCAATCATAACGCTGGCCGTGCTGTTGGGATTTTGCCACAAAAGTCAAACGCCACTGCAAGCAACGTTCCTTGGATTTTGTTTTGGCATGGGATTATTCAGTGCAGGCGTCACCTGGATCTATGTCAGTCTGCATGATTTTGGCGCCATGCCAATGCCCATCGCGGTGATTGCGCTGATCATACTCTGCGCTTACTTGTCCCTGTTTCCTGCTCTCAGTGCTTGGCTATTAGCCAAGTTTCGCCTGGCATCACCGCTTATCTGGGCAGCGGTCGCCGCTGCACTATGGATGCTGTTTGAATGGCTGCGCGGTTATCTGTTTACCGGCTTCCCGTGGTTAGCGCTGGGTTATTCACAGGCACCGTTTAGTCCATTGGCGGGCTTTGCGCCAATCGTCGGTGTTTATGGTATTTCACTGATTATGGTCTTCAGCGCTGCGCTGCTTTTCTTTTGGATTGACAGAGGGATCAGAGAATGGCGCTATGGATTAGCATTTGTTCTGATTTGGCTCGGCGGTTTCGGCTTGCAGGCAATTGAGTGGGTAAAGCCGGAGGGAGAACCGGTCACGGTGAGTCTGCTGCAAGGCAATATCGCGCAAGATCTGAAATGGCGTGAAGATCATCTCGAGCATTCCATGGAAACGTATGCCAAATTGATTCTGGAAAGTGATAGCCGCCTGATTGTGACACCGGAAATTTCCATTCCGCTTTTCAGTGATGTCATGCCGAAATCCTATTTGTCCCATATTGCCGCCCATGCCAGAAACAATGGTGGCGACGTTCTCATCGGCCTGGCTGAGCGAACAGTCAATGGCAGTGACGACTATTACAACACCATGTTCAGTTATGGTTCCGCGTCGCCGCAGCGCTACCGCAAACACCACCTGGTGCCTTTTGGCGAATTTATTCCGTTGAAACCCATCTTTGGCTGGGTGATTCAGGTGTTGCAAATTCCGTTATCCGATTTTTCGCGCGGCAGCTTGGATCAGCAACCAATGGATCTGGCGGGACAACGGGTTGCCATCAATATCTGCTACGAAGATGTATTTGGTGAAGAAATTATTTATCAATTGCCACAAGCAACGATGCTGGTAAATGTCAGCAATGATGCCTGGTTCGGACGCTCGATCGGACCGCAGCAACATCTGCAGATTTCGCAAATGCGCGCATTGGAAACCGGACGCTATATGCTGCGCGCCACCAATACCGGTGTGACGGCGATTATCGACGAACGCGGCAGGGTGCTGCAAACCATCGAAATTTTTACTACCGCAGCGCTGCACGGTGTAGCACAAGGTTTCAGCGGCGCGACACCGTATGTACGTGCCGGTAATTATCCGGTGCTTGGGTTGGCCGGTTTGCTATTATGCATGGGATTGCTATCCGCCTTTCGCGCTGCACGTAAAACCCTGTAAAATCCGATTTACTTTTATTTTACTGGTCTGATTCAGATTTTTCATGTCAATACTTACATTTCAGGAAATTATCTTTACGTTGCAACGTTATTGGGACAAGCAAGGGTGCGCGATCTTGCAGCCTTATGACATGGAAGTGGGCGCAGGAACCAGCCATACCGCCACTTTCCTGCGCGCCATCGGTCCCGAGCCGTGGAAAGCGGCGTATGTGCAACCATCACGCCGACCTAAAGACGGCCGCTATGGCGACAACCCCAATCGCTTGCAGCATTATTATCAGTTCCAAGTAGTGCTCAAACCGGCACCAAAAAATATTCTGGATTTGTATTTCGATTCGCTGCGCGAACTGGGATTTGATTTAACGCAGAATGACGTGCGCCTGGTCGAGGACGATTGGGAGAATCCCACGCTGGGCGCTTGGGGGTTAGGCTGGGAAACCTGGCTCAATGGCATGGAAGTCACGCAATTCACTTATTTCCAGCAGGTCGGCGGCATTAATTGCAAACCGATTACCGGAGAAATCACCTACGGACTCGAGCGCTTGGCGATGTATTTGCAAGGCGTTGAAAGCGTGTTTGATCTGGTTTGGACCAAAGGCTTGACTTACCGTGATGTATACCATCAAAACGAAGTCGAGCAATCGAAGTATAACTTTGAGCAAAGCGACACCGAATTTCTGTTTCTGGCGTTTGGTAAACACGAAGCGCAAGCCAATCATCTCATCGAGAAACAATTGGCACTGCCTGCTTACGAGCAAGTATTAAAAGCGGCACATACGTTTAATCTGCTGGATGCGCGCGGCGCCATTTCAGTGACTGAACGCGCCGCATACATCGGCCGCATCCGCAATCTGTCGCGGCAAGTCGCCAAGGCTTATTACGTCAGTCGCGAAAGCCTGGATCCGCCATTCCCACTGGCACCGCGTGAATGGATTGCGCAAATGCCGGATGTCGCGAAACCCGCATCATGACCAAAAATCTACTCGTTGAATTGTTGGTCGAAGAGTTGCCACCCAAGTCACTGAAGCAGCTGGGCAACAGCTTTGCGGAATTATTGGCTGCCGGCTTGAAAGCGCAAGATCTTTTGGCAGTGGATGCGCAGGTTACCGCGTATGCCTCACCGCGGCGTCTGGCGGTGCATATTACCCATGTGTCAGCACAGGCAGTCGATAAAGCGGTCACGCAGAAATTGATGCCGGTCGCGGTCGGCTTGGATGCGCAAGGTCAAGCAACACCGCCGTTATTGAAAAAACTGGCGAGTTTGGGGGCGGATGATTCGGTCGTGCCGCAGCTCAAACGCATGATGGAAGGTAAAACGGAAACATTGTTTTGGGATAGTACGGCTAAAGGCACGCCATTGATCGATGGTCTGCAAAAAGCCTTGCAGGAAGCCATCAGCAAATTACCGATTCCCAAAGTGATGACGTACCAACTGGTGGATGGCTGGAGCAGCGTTAACTTTGTACGTCCTGTGCATACATTGATCGCATTGCATGGTACGGACATCGTTCCGGTGAATATTTTGGGCTTGCAAGCCGGACGTGAAACGCAAGGACATCGCTTTGAAGCCAAAGTAAATCCCATCGTGGTGCATAATGCGGATAGCTATGTACAACAACTGCTGACTGAAGGTGTCGTTATCGCCGGTTTTGCCGAGCGCCGCACAGAAATCGCGCACCAGCTCGCTGTCGCCGCCGCGCAGGAAAATCTCACGCCGATTGACGATGATGCATTATTGGACGAAGTCACCGCATTGGTCGAGCACCCTAACGTTTTGGTTGGTAAATTTTCTGCGGAATTTCTGCAAGTGCCGCAGGAATGCTTAATTCTGACCATGAAAGCCAATCAAAAATATTTTCCGTTACTGGATGCACAAGGAAAACTGTCTAACAAGTTTCTGCTGGTTTCCAACATCCGGCCAACTGATCCTGGTCTCGTAGTTACCGGAAACGAGCGCGTGGTGCGTTCACGTCTGGCCGATGCCAAGTTTTTCTTTGACCAGGATCGCAAAGAAACACTGGCGTCACGCGTGCTTGAGCTAAAAAAAGTGGTTTATCACAATAAACTGGGATCGCAGGATCTGCGCATGCGATATGTTCGCACCATCGCACAAATGATCGGACAGCAACTTGGCGGTGCTGCGCTGGCTGCTCAGGCTGCTGAAGCCGCTACGCTGGCAAAAGCGGATCTGCTGACCGGCATGGTTGGTGAATTCCCGGAACTGCAAGGCATTATGGGGCGCTATTATGCGCAGCATGAGGGGTTGAGCGACGATATTGCATTCGCGATTGAAGACCATTACAAACCGCGCTTTGCCGGTGACGAACTGCCACGTAACCTGGTGGGTGTTTGTCTGGCACTGGCGGACAAACTAGAAACATTAGTGAACATGTTCAGGATTGGCGAATTACCGACTGGTGACAGAGATCCCTTTGCATTACGCCGCCATGCCTTAGGAGTTATTCGCATATTAATTGAGAAAAATCTGTCACTCAAGTTAGATAAATTAGTTCAACAGGTAGTCGAATTAATCGAAAATGAAGACATTCCCAAGCAGCAATTTAAGCAAAACTCTAATCAAACAAAAGGACCTGGAAAAACCACTTCAATCCTTACGTTTAAGGATTTTATAAAGATCAATTCACGTCAAGTGCCAGAAGAATCACGTGAGCAATTGCAGAGTTTTATTTATGAACGCCTCGCAGGCAGTTTACGCGAACAAGGCTACACCGCCCAGGAAGTCGATGCCGTGCTCAGTTTGAATCCACAACATTTAAGTGACATTCCCAAGCGACTTGCCGCTGTGCGTGCTTTTGCGGCACTACCCGAAGCGGCCAGCCTTGCGGCTGCGAACAAGCGGGTGGGCAATATTCTTATAAAATCAGCAGTGGTCTCCAACGCCGAAGTCGATCTAGACCTTTTGCCGGAACAATCTGAGCAAGCGCTATACAAAGCACTTGACGATCTGCTGTCGCAAACTGAGGAAACCTTCGCTAATGGTGATTACACTTCTTTATTGCAAATCCTCGCCAAGCTCAAATCGCCGATCGATAACTTTTTTGATCACGTGATGGTGAATGTCGACAATGAAAAACTGCGCAATAACCGCCTTGCCTTATTGAAACAGCTTCAGCAAACGATGAACCGCATAGCCGATCTTTCAAAACTGGCAAATTGATATGAAACTGATCATTCTCGACCAAGCCGGTGTTATTAGCCAGAGTAGCGATACGCTGATCAAAACACCGGATGAATGGATACCGCTTCCGGGCAGCTTGGAAGCGATTGCCCGTCTGACGCATTCCGGTTATCGCGTGGTCATCGCCAGCAATCAGTCGGGTATCGGGCGTGGGTTAATTGACATGGTCACCTACAACGCCATCAATGACAAAATGCACAAGGCGGTCAATCAGGCAGGCGGGCGGATTGATGCCATATTTTTCTGTCCGCATACCAACGCGGATAAATGTTCCTGCCGCAAACCGGCAACCGGTTTGTTCGATGAGATCACGCAGCGCTATGGCGTGAATCTAAAGAATGTTCCGGCCATCGGTGACTCATTAAAGGATTTGCAAGCCGCTGCGGCAGCCGGTGCAATACCGGTTTTGGTGTTAACCGGTAAAGGACATGTTACGCGGACTAAAGAAGAAATGCCCGCTAACACACAGATTTTCGATAATCTGACGCTGGCGGTCGATGCCTTGGTTGGACAAGCATGATATCGACAGTTTTACGCTCAACACTGTACATGTTGCTGCAAATTATCATTACGCCACCGTATGCGTTGGTGACACTAGCGTGTTTTCCTTTATCACCACATAACCGTTATCGCGTAACTTCCAGTTGGACACGGATCATGTTGTTTCTGCTGCATAATCTGTGTGGCATCCGCTATCGAATCCTCGGTGCGGAGAATATCCCGAAAACCCCGAGTATCGTGCTCTCCAAACATCAATCCGCATGGGAAACGCTGGCTTTCCAGAAGATCTTTCCACCGCAGGTGTGGGTGCTTAAAAAGGAACTATTGCGCATCCCGTTTTTTGGTTGGGGATTGGCGATGACCAGCCCGATTGCGATCGACAGAAAATCGGGTAAGAAAGCCTTGGAACAGATTGTTGAACAAGGCAAGGACCGCTTGCAGCAAGGCTTTTGGATCGTGATATTTCCTGAAGGCACACGTATTCCACCGGGGCAGCGCGGCAAGTACCGCATCGGCGGGGCATGGCTGGCAACTCACACCAGCGTACCCGTAGTACCCGTCGCGCATAATGCCGGCGAATTGTGGGGGAGAAATTCTTTCGTCAAACACCCCGGCACCATCACCGTCAGCATCGGCGAACCGATCGACCCAACCGGCATGGAAGCAGGCGAATTGAACGCGAAAGTGGAAGCCTGGATCGAGGATGAAATGCTGCGCATCAGTCAACAAAACCAGCAAAAAACATAACAGTGCTTGTGCAAACTACGCTGAACGGCCGTGAGATCTCTTACACGCTGAAGCGATGTAAGCGCAAATCGATTGGTTTAAAAATTGACAGCGATGGCCTGAGCATCAGTGTGCCATTACAAACCGCGCTCCCCCATGTTGAAACTATCCTGCAGGAAAAAGCGGATTGGATCACCCAAAAACTCAAGCATTGGAGCAGCAAGAAAAATCTCATACTAACCTGGACTGCTGATGCGACCTATCCACTACTTGGTGAACCCTGGCAGATCGCCATGAAACCATCGGGTGAAATACAAATGATGCGGCAATCCGCTCAAGAAACTGAAAACACATCAGATTTAAAACAATTAATACCCGCATTAACTCCGCAGCAAATAGAAAAATTTGTAATGGCCTGGTACACCCAACAAGCCATCACCTATTTTAAGCAGCGTATCACCGTGTATGCGCAAAAATTAAATGTGCGCATACCCCCATTCCGCCTGTCACGTGCCAAAACCCGCTGGGGCAGTTGCAACAGCCACGGCGTGATTCACCTAAACTGGCGTTTGATCCAGATGCCGGTGCATCTGGTGGACTATGTCGTGGTTCATGAACTGTCGCATCTGATTGAAATGAATCATTCGCCTGTGTTCTGGAAATTGGTGGGGAGTGTTTATCCTGATTATTTGATGGCGCGTAAGGAGCTCAAGGAGTATGGGTAAAGTGAGTTGTAAAAATCCTCTTTGCCAATTTTAACAAGGCAAAAGGAAATAAAAGTGTTGAAAAAATAAATAGAACCCTTTGCAAGAGGGCTCGGTATGTTTAAATATTAGGATATGGGATGGCAAGTATTGATGCATTAATTTTGCTGGAGTATGGTATCGTTTAACAATGAAATAACTAAAAAAGGAAGCAGAAATGTCCAATGTATGCCCTAATCCTGAAGGCTACACAATCTGTTTACGGAAACCAGATGATGAATAAACCCACAGATAGTCGGCCCGATGATCAAGCTCCGCAAGTCGCGGCTCATGGTTGCCCCGCCGGCACCGATCATGACCGGGAAGTTCCGGAAGTCGACTTGCTCAGCCCACTGACGATCCGTGGTATCACATTGCGCAACCGGATCGTGATGTCTCCCATGTGCCAATATGTTGCGACGGATGGGGTGGCCAACGACTGGCATCTGGTCCACCTCGGTAGCCGGGCCGTCGGTGGTGTGGCGCTGGTGATGGTAGAGGCCACAGCCGTCACCTGGGACGGCCGGATTTCCCCGGGAGATCTGGGCATCTGGAGTGAGCAACACATCGAGCCGCTCGCGCGCATCGCCCGCTTCGTTCATTCTCAAGGAGCAGTCGCCGCCATTCAGCTGGCCCACGCCGGGCGGAAAGCCAGCTGCCAGCCCCCCTGGTTGGGCGGAGCAAGCCTCAAAACACTCGCGGCAGGCGGTTGGCCCGTAGTCGGCCCCAGCCCGATTCCGTTCGACGAGGGCGACCCAGTGCCGACGCCACTCGACGAAGCCGGTATCGAAGAAATTGTCATCGCCTTCGAAGCCGCCGCTCAGCGGGCTTTGGTAGCCGGATTCCGCGTAATCGAGATCCACGCGGCTCACGGTTACCTGCTGCACGAGTTTCTGTCACCCCTGAGCAACCGACGAACCGATCGCTACGGCGGAAGCCTGGAGAACAGGATGCGGTTAGTCCTCCGGGTCGCTGAGCGCCTGCGCCAAAAAATACCCGCGGAACTGCCCCTGTTCGTGCGAATATCGGCTACCGATTGGGCGGACGGGGGATGGGATATCGAGCAATCCGTAATCTTAGCCCGTCACCTGAAAGACCTTGGCGTGGATCTTATCGATGTCTCATCAGGTGCCCTGGTGCCGAAAGCCCGCATCCCGGTAAGCAAAGGATACCAAGTCTCACTCGCTCAGAAGATCCGCGATGAGGCCAACATCATGACGGGAGCGGTTGGGTTGATCACCGAATCTGGCCATGCCGACGAGATCGTCACCGGCGGGGATGCCGATTTGGTATTCATCGGTCGGGAACTGCTCCGAGAGCCGTACTGGGCGCTCAAGGCGCAGCATGAACTCGACACGGAACCTTCATGGCCTACGCCGTATGGCTACGCCGTCAAGCGGCGGGCGAAGTAGCACAAATTGAGAATCAAGCCTTATATTTGACACTTGCTCTACTATTCTGACTGCAATAAGTTTAAGTGCAAGAGGTACACAGACGGCAAAGCTTTTACGCATTGGGTTTTTCACCAATGCTGAAAGCAACAGTTCCAAAAAATAAGCACGCTGACAATGTATCTTGTTCGTCCCGCCGTGGGATCACTGGGGCCAAACCAAAACACTCAGCTTTCGCTTCGGCAACAACTTAAGAACCAGATTTTTCTGGACGATGACAATTTTGTACATGACATGCAAAACAAGCTTAATCCTGAGCAATCGCTTTAGAACATGCCCAAAAGAAAAAACAGAACTCCGTTAAACCATTGAATTATTTTGTCTAACGCCACAACTGTGACAATGGTATGGTTCAGATATATTGGGGTGGGCACTATACTACACTGGCTCAAGTGGATAAGTTTTTGGTGTTAGTTACACCACTGTAAGCCGAATCGTAAAACAAATAGCAAAGCAGTAGCAATTGAGCGACTCATCATGTTGAAAATATCAGACAATATCGCGATACCCTTGGCTGAAATCGAGTTACAGGCGATACGCTCACAGGGCTCCGGCGGGCAGAATGTCAACAAAGTATCGACAGCAGTGCATTTACGATTCGATATCACGGCTTCATCACTGCCAGAATTAATCCAAGAAAGACTGTTGAATTTAAAAGACAGTCGGATCTCCGGTGAAGGCGTTGTTATCATAAAGGCGCAGCGGTATCGTAGCCAGATTAAGAACAAAGAAGATGCACTCAATCGACTCCGGGAGATTATCAACAGCGTCACTATCGAAGTGAAGCCACGGGAGCCCACTAAACCCACAAGGGCTTCCAAGATAAAGCGTTTGGAAGGCAAAGCAATTCAGAGTCGAAGAAAATCACTACGCAGCAAGATTGCTGAGGAATAATACTATTCTAAGAAAGTGTAGGTCGTATACTCGCACAACGCTGCAATGAGAATAATCCAGGATGATTCGGTTACTGGTAAGCTTGTTGCTCGAATACTTGCATGTCGCTGTTCCGGTTGGATCGTCGCTAAACAATGTATTCCGCTAAATCGCGGGATCTGCTAATTCACTGAAAACAACTTGGGATTGGCTAAGATCAATTCTATTCTGGAAGATTAATCATGCACAAAACGCCTCAACAGTGACATCACCAACTTTCTCTTTACTGACCCCCGATTGCGTCATGAATGCACTGGACAGCCTGGGCTACCACAGCGATGGTCGTCTGTTAGCACTTAATAGCTATGAGAACCGCGTTTATCAAGTAGGCATGGAAGAAAGCGCGCCGCTGGTAGCAAAGTTTTATCGGCCGGGGCGCTGGACGAATGAAGCTATCCTTGAAGAACACGCTTTCGTGCAGGAATTGGTCGAGCGCGAAATTCCCGTGGTACCTGCGTTGGTGTTGGATGGAAAAACACTGCACACCTTCGAAGGATTTCGCTTCGCCGTTTTTCCCAGACACGGTGGGCGTGCGCCTGAATTTGAAGATCGCAACACACTGGAATGGATGGGGCGTTTTCTAGGGCGCATTCACGCCATTGGCGCACTCAAGCCGTTTCAGCACCGCCCCACACTGAACATCGCGAGCTTTGGTGTGGAACCGCTTGATTTCTTGCTGACAAATAATTTCATCCCGACCGATCTTGAGGCCGCCTATCGTAGCGTAGCAGAGCAGGCACTAGTGAGTGTACGACATTGCTTTGAACGTGCCGGCAACAATATAAAAGCACTACGTTTGCATGGGGATTGCCATGCGGGCAACGTGCTGTGGACGGATGATGGTCCGCACTTCGTCGATTTTGACGATAGCCGCATGGGTCCTGCGGTGCAGGATTTGTGGATGTTATTGTCGGGTGAACGTACCGATAGGGTACGGCAATTGAATGACGTGTTGGCAGGCTATGAAGATTTTTACGATTTTGATTTGCGTGAGTTGCATCTGGTCGAGGCACTGCGCACCTTGCGCCTGATTCATTATGCCGCCTGGCTGGCACAGCGATGGGACGATCCTGCCTTCAAGCAAGCTTTCCCTTGGTTTAATACGCAAAGCTATTGGCAAGATCGTATTCTGGAATTGCGCGAGCAAATCGCGCTGATGGACGAGCCGCCGCTATGGTCGGCTTGATTGAGTATTATCTTTTTTATCATAGTATTGTGCAGTCATTCCAGACGGCGAAATAAGAAAATATTCAATGGTGCAAAGCGTTTTAGGCGCGTTTTAGGAATGCCTATTGTTCCAAGAATGGTATGATCTGCCATAAAATGAACAGTTGGAGGAATTATGCGCAATACAGAACCCGAATCCGGTTTGAATTTTAACCTGGTCATGCCAGCCGCATTACTGCTGGTTTTATTAGTCGTACCCTTCTCTATCAATTCTTTTATGCATTTTATGTCGGGTAAACGACAGTTTAATCCGGTGATTATGAAACTACCGGTGGACAACACTGCGATCACGATTCCATCTTCGGTCAAACAGTATGAGCCATTTGAGGTGGCTTTAAATCTGGAAACGAAACAGCTCGCCAAATTTCTAAACGAGATTATTGCCACGGCATCCGCAGGTACTTCGATACAAGGGATTACCGGCGTGGTGTCGCCCAACATGAAAGCTGAGATTGCCGGGGGGGATTTTCAAATTGACAGGCTAGGGCCGCAAGACCCGGGATCGGACTATGGTGGTGCAGCAAGCTGGCGTTGGCGGGTTATACCGGAATCATCCGGGGCACAGGATCTAAAATTCCAGTTGCACTTGCTAACGCAAAATGCCGGGCAACAGAACACCCAAATTTTGGGTCTTGCCGAAGCGAGCTTTTCTGTCCAGGCAAATCCATCGGAATGGTTTAAACGCAACTGGCTTTGGACTGCTTTACTATTGGTACCGATCGCAATCATTTTAGGATTGCGGCGTCGCTATGCACGATAGCATTCTTTTTTCTCTTATGTTTTTGGCTGGAAACAATGATCATCGATAAGTTCTTACCGATTTTTCACCGGCGCGCTTGAAAAAAAACGAATAATCCTTATATCGCTTACTGAAAGTGTGTTCTTTGTAACTGTATAAGACGCCGCATTGAAAGTATAGCGTTTACAGATTGAATGAGGCGTTGATGTTGTAGATATGCAATGTACTTTTTTAATCGATAAGGAGAAATGTATTATGGCCATTACACGTTATGAACCTTGGGGTTTGTTGAGTCAACTGCAAAGAGAATTGGAACGCGGTGCTGCCGAGGGTTCTACAGCAACTGCGGAATGGGCGCCTGCGGTTGATATTAAGGAAGAAGCCGATAAGTTTGTTATCCATGCCGATATTCCGGGTGTTAAGCCGGAAGAAATAGATATCAGTATGGAAGATGGTGTATTAACCATTCGAGGCGAAAAGAAATCGGAAGCCCAAACTGAGAAAGAAGGCTATAAACGCGTCGAACGCACGTATGGTTCTTTTTACAGACGCTTTAGCTTACCGGATACCGCCAATGCTGAGGCAATCTCAGCAGCTTCAAAACACGGCGTATTAGAAGTTGTGATCCCGAAACGGGAAGCGGTGCAACCGAAAAAAATTAACGTAACCGCAGCAGGATGATTGATTAATCTAATTTATACTAAAAACAGTAATAAAAATGGAGCCTGCGGGCTCCATTTTTATCGATAATTGCTTTTGCTAAGTTGGATAAAGCATGACAGAATTGCCCTCCTTATTTTCTTGAGACTATCAAAAAGCACTTTGATAAATTTCAAATAGCCCCAACCAACTGTTCCAATTAAACTTTACCGATGCCACTTATTACACTGGAAAATGCATGTTTAGCCTTTGGCCATCATGCTTTGCTTGATCATGTCAGCTTACAACTTGATCCGGGGGAACGCGTCGGTTTGATCGGTAGAAATGGTGGCGGCAAATCAAGCTTACTGCGCGCCTTAGCAGGCGAAATCAAATTGGACGACGGCACACTTTGGCTTGCTCCCAATCTAAAGCTAGCTTATGTGTCACAGGAACCCCTGTTGAATCCCGCCAATACGGTATATCAAGAAGTGTCAACCGGTCTGGGCAATATCAGTCAGATACTGCTGGATTATCACGCGGTCTCTCATGCATTAAGTGAAAGTACAAACGATACGGAAGCATTATTGCTTCGATTACAGGATTTGCAAGGTGCTCTGGAGGTCCAGGATGGATGGAGCTTGCAAGCAAAGATCGAGACTGTTATCGACAAACTGAATCTGCCCGCAGATACTTTAATTGCGCACCTTTCAGGCGGATTAAAAAAGCGGGTGGCACTGGCGCGCGCTTTGGTGATATCGCCTGATGTCTTGTTGCTGGATGAACCCACCAATCATCTTGACTTCTCTTCAATTGAATGGCTGGAAGGATTACTTCAGGATTTCTCCGGCAGTGTGTTGTTAATCACGCATGACCGGCGTTTTCTGGATAATGTGGTGACAAGGATTATCGAACTGGATCGCGGAAAATTGGAATCTTTTTCCGGAAAATTTGCAGACTATCAACACAAAAAAGCAGAAATACTGGAAGTTGAGGCTACACATAATCAGAAATTTGATAAGGTGTTAGCACAGGAAGAAGTCTGGATACGTAAAGGAATTCAAGCACGACGCACACGTAATGAGGGTAGAGTCAGAAAATTAGAGGCATTGCGTTTGGAGCGTGCAGCCAGACGGGAAAAAGTCGGAAAAGCCAATATCAATGTCGATGTGGGTGAGCGTTCAGGTAAATTGGTCGCTGAACTGGAAAATGTTGACAAAAGCTATGGCGATAAAATAATTATCAAAAATTTTTCCTGTCGCATCATGCGTGGCGATCGGGTGGGTCTTTTGGGCCCGAATGGCGCCGGAAAATCAACCTTATTAAAATTAATTCTTGGTGAATTACAACCTGATTCGGGTAAAGTTCAACAAGGAACCAAATTGTCGGTTGCTTATTTCGATCAAATGCGTGAGCAGCTCGATGAGGAAATGATACTGACGGATACCATCAGTCAAGGTTCTGAATTTGTGGAAATTAACGGTAAGCGCAAGCATGTCATCAGCTATCTGGAAGATTTTCTGTTCGCACCAGCACGCGCCCGCTCTCCAGTCAAATCCCTTTCCGGAGGTGAACGTAATCGATTGCTGCTAGCCCGTTTATTTACCCGTCCGGCCAATGTTCTGGTACTGGATGAACCAACGAATGATCTGGATATTGAAACACTTGAGCTACTGGAAGCTTTGTTGCAGGACTATACCGGTACATTATTTCTGGTCAGTCATGATCGTGAATTTCTTGATAATGTCGTCACACAAGTAATTGCATTTGAAGGAAATGGAAAATTATGTGAATATATTGGCGGTTATGAAGATTGGATACGTGCAAAACATTCTGAAGATCGTGTCACCCAACAAAAAGTATTATCAAAGCAGTCAGAAACTTCACCAACCAGTATTGCTAAATCGCCCGGGCTTTCCCGAGCTAGAAAACTTAATTACCAAGAAACGCGTGAGCTAGAAGCATTACCTGGTAAAATTGATATTTTGGAAAAAGAACAAGCGAATATTACCTTACGTTTGAATGAATCCACTGTTTATCGTGATTGTCCGGACGAAGCAAAAGCACTGCAAACACGCTTTGCTACGATTGAAAAAGAACTGACAGATTGTTTTGCAAGATGGGAAGAATTAGAATCAAAATCTGCCACAAAAACGTAGGTCTTGCGACAAATTTCCCTATAAACAACATGGACATGCTTACACTATTCATTGACCAAATCGGGCGCATCGTTTAAAGTTCAACTTTTGAGAGAGGAGGCTTACATGAAACAAAAATCGATTATGAATTTATTACTTACCTTGAGTATGCTTTTGGCATTTTCGGGGATAACTCAAGCTGCTGGAGACCCAGTGGCTGCAAAAGAAAAGATTTCAATGTGTGAAGGTTGTCATGGGATTCCTGGTTATAAAACAGCTTTTCCAACCGCTTATCACGTTCCTAAACTTGGCGGACAGCATGCGGAATATCTCGTAAAAGCATTGGAAGGATACAAAAATGGTACACGTAGTCATCCAACCATGACAGCTTTGGCTAAAACACTATCGCAACAAGATATGGAAGATTTAGCTGCCTATTATGCTAAAAATTAATTAAGTGATTAACGCAAGGAACGAATTATGAAGAATTATGTGATAGCCGCATTAACCGGCGCAGCTTTGATACTCTCTGGTCAAATTATGGCTGCTGATATTGAAGCAGGTAAAAGTAAAGCAGCTGAAGTTTGTGCTTCATGCCATGGAGCCGATGGTAATAGCCCCGCTCCCAATTTCCCGAAAATCGGTGGACAGTACAGAACCTACCTGGTGAAAGCATTAAAAGATTACAAATCCGGTACCCGGAATGATCCAATTATGGCTGGCATGACCGCTGGCCTGAGCCCAGCAGATATTGAAAATTTAGCCTTTTATTATTCAAGCCAAACAGGCAATTTGAATTCGAACAAATAAAACTGATTTATTGGTATCCAATTAAGAACGGGATAAAAACTACTTGAAAGTTGGTTTTTATCCCGTTTTTTTATTAGTTTAGCTGTCTGTCCAGACATTCAAAGTAAATGGTAGCATCCGGCGCAGATTGAGCGCGTTGAGCTTGCCATATCATTTCTGCCAAGCATTCCATCATCTGATGTGCGGCGGCGTGTTCACTTCCTGTATTTTTTTGCAAGCGCGAGAATCGCTCACAAATTCCAACCGGCTGATTAATAGATAACTGCTCTTTGATCGCCACATGCATACTCATATGCAGGAATGGGTTAGTATCACCCATCTCAGGCAAATAATCCTTATCCAGATAACGATCGGCATCGTCAAGAATGTCATGGTATTCGGGATGAAGCAGTATCACTTCCAGCGCAATCGTCTCAATACCGGATAATATTTCCCGCTGGCAGTATTTGCGCCAGGTATCAAAAAATAATTGGCGTGCTTGTTCTCTGGATGGTTTAAACATAGTGTGATTGAAGTCAAATAGTTTTGTCTTTATATTCGCAGAGATGATTAATTTTGCATACTGCACACTCTGGTTTTCTGGCTTTGCACACATACCGGCCATGCAGAATCAACCAGTGGTGCGCATCCAGACGGAATTCCTTAGGCACTGCTTTAAGCAGCTTTAACTCGACCTCCAGAACATTCTTGCCAGGCGCAATACCAGTGCGATTGGCAACTCGGAAAATATGCGTATCCACTGCGATAGTTGGTTCCCCAAACGCGGTATTTAAAATTACATTTGCCGTTTTGCGTCCGACGCCGGGTAATTTCTCCAATTGCTCGCGAGTGCGTGGCACTTCGCTGTGATGTCGCTGTATCAGCAATTGGCAAGTTGCCAGAATGTTCTTGGCCTTGGTTTTATATAATCCAATACTTTTTATAAACTCGGCCAAACCCGGCACACCCAAGGCAAAAATTTTTTCCGGCGTGTTTGCCTGCGGAAATAATCTTCTCGTTGCCAGATTAACGCTTTTATCGGTGGCCTGCGCCGAAAGAATAACCGCAATCAGCAGTTCAAAGGATGAGCTATATTCCAGTTCAGTAGTGGGATGAGGGTTTGCTAATTTCAGACAAGCAAAAATTTCATGGCGCTTAGCTGAGTTCATGGGGTTTTATCGGTGAATTGTTTGCCACTACCTGTGTTCTGGCAGCGATTGCACGTTTTATCGCCGCTTGAACAATGGCCTGCTTACGCTCTTCCGCTGATGCCGGTATTTTTTCAGGTTGCACGGCGTTTTTGTGCCTGAGTGATTGATTATTAGATTGTTTTTCTCGTTCAAGTCGTTGCTGCCTGAATTGATGACGTGAGCGTGCAACATCTGCAGCCTGCTTCTTAATCACGTCAGCCGGTAAATTGAGCGGGTTATGGATATTCTCATCGATCGGAATCAGGCTGATGCAATTCATTGGACAGGGAGCAATACATAACTCACATCCGGTACATTCCGCAGCAATCACGGTGTGCATCTGTTTAGCTGCACCGACGATAGCATCGACCGGACAAGACTGGATACAAAACGTACAACCGATGCACATACGCTCATCAATCCAGGCGACAGCTTTGGGTTTGGGAGAACCATGCGATGCATTCAGTGGTTTAGGTTGCATCCCCAATAATTCCGCTAGTTTGTAAATGCCCTCGACATCTCCGGGCGGACACTGATTAATATCTGCGCGGCCTGCCGCGATGGCTTCCGCATAGGGTCTGCATCCGGAGAAACCGCATTGCCCGCATTGGGTTTGCGGCAAAATGGCATCTATTTTTTCTATCAACTGCTGATCCATCTTAAGCAAGATTCTGTTTTACTCTGTCGGTACAAACAGCCTGTGCAATTTCTCTGACCAAATCAGGACCATGATAAATCAAACCGGTATATAACTGTATCAAGTTGGCGCCGGCATGCATTTTCTCTTGTGCATTCTGCGCGGACATAATGCCACCGACACCAATAATAGGCATAGCACCTTGCAGCAGGTGATGCAACTGCTGAATCACCGCAGTGGCTCGTTGTGTCAGCGGCGCACCGCTCAATCCGCCGCTTTCCTGTGCGATCGATAAGTGTTCAATACCAACCCGTGAAATTGTAGTGTTGGTCGCAATCACACCATCGATCTGATGCTTCATTAATAATGCAGCGATTGATTGAATTTGCGCCACATCAAGGTCAGGGGCGATTTTCACCACCATTGGCACATATTTACCATGTGTCTGTGCGAGTTTCATTTGTTCGTATTTTAATTGATTCAACAGCTGATCGAGCGCATCGGCTGCTTGTAATTGCCGCAGATTTTGGGTATTCGGCGACGAAATATTCACAGTTACGTAACTGGCATAGGAATAAACTTTCCGTAAACCGATCAGATAATCTTCCGTTGCCTTCTCAAGCGGCGTATCAAAATTCTTGCCGATGTTAATGCCCAGAACGCCTTGATAATCCGAACGTTCAACATTCTCTATTAAGCGATCCACACCGTGATTATTAAAGCCAAGCCGGTTGATCACAGCATTTGCTTGCGGAACACGGAAAATACGCGGTGCCGGATTACCTGGTTGGGGACGCGGCGTCACTGTACCAATTTCAATAAAACCAAATCCCAGTGCAGCAAGTGCATCCAAATGCTCACCATTTTTGTCCAATCCGGCAGCAAGTCCGACAGGATTGGGAAAATCCACGCCCATGATTATCTGTGACTGACAGGCAATCGAAGTACTTTTTAATAGCCCAAATTTTCTGGCATGCTCAATGGCACTAAAAGTAATGCAATGCGCGGATTCGGGATCGAGTTTAAAAAGTAGCGGGCGAATGAGTGTATAGAGCATGCGGAATTTTATCCTGAACCAATTGCCGATTTAAATAAATTTCATGAGAAACTGCTGCTGTCCAGCAACTGCCATCGACCACCTATCAATACTTCCAGCGGTTGGAAATCGGCCTTATAGCGCATCTTCCGGTTCTCTTTGATCCAATAACCCAGATAAAGATAAGGCAAACCAAATTCCCGGCATTGCTCAATCTGCCATAGGATGTTATAGGTACCAAAACTTGCATTGACAACATCTACATCGTAAAAAGTATAAACCGATGAAAGGCCGTCAGGCAGCACATCGATAATACTGATCATGCGCAACTGTTCCCCGTCATGGAATTCGACTAATCTCGAATTCACATGGCTTTGTAATAAAAAGTTTTTATACTGTTCCAGGCAATCATGATCCATACCGCCGCCAGAATGGCGTTTTTCCTGATATCGTTGATAGAGTGCATAATGATCCGGCTTGTAATGGAGCACATGCTGTGTAACTGTCAAATGCTGATGCTGCTTCCAGGCACGGCGCTGCACGCGCTTGGGAGTAAAGTCTTTAATATTAATGCGCACCGATAGACAAGCATGACAATGTACACAACTGGGACGATAAATATAATGACCACTGCGACGAAAACCAGCCTGTATCAATTCCCCATAAGTCTGCGTATCAATAGGATAATCAGGCATAACGACTTCAGAGCACGCCAATTTATCGGGCAAGTAACTGCAGGAGTAGGGATTGGTAGTATGAAATTTAAGCACGAGTATCGCTCATTATACGATCAAAATTCCATCGACCGCTTGGTTCTAATCCGATGATCAACGTATCTAACTTTTGACTGAATTCCCTTCTTGAAATTTCGCGCGCACCCAAAGATGCCAAGTGGCTGGTTTTAACTTGACAATCAATCAAGCCAAACTCCCAGTATTGTAATTGCTTTACCAAATGCACGAAGGCGATTTTCGATGCATCCGGTACCAGTGAAAACATGGATTCGCCAAAGAATACTTTACCTAGCGAGACGCCATAAAGCCCGCCGACAAGTACACCATCGACCCAGGTTTCCACGGAATGAGCCAATCCCATTTCATGCAGCACCGTATAAGCAGCGATCATTTCCGGATGTATCCAGGTTCCGGCTTGCTCTTTACGCGGTGCGGCACATGCGCGCATGACCTGACTAAAACTATAATCCGTGCGAATTTGATAGTGATCCTTTTTGAGTGTCTTGTGTAAAGAACGAGAAATTTTTAATTCATTAGGAAACAGCACCATCCGTGGATCAGGACTCCACCAAAGTATCGGTTCGCCTTCATTAAACCAAGGAAAAATACCTTTGCGATAAGCCTCAAGCAAACGTTGCGGTGAAAGATCCCCGCCAGCAGCCAATAATCCGTTGGGTTCTCGCAGAGCACTCTCCACCGACGGAAAGGAAGAGCAAGATTTAGCGCTGGAAATCATAAAATCTTCAAAAAATTAACACTGATTGAGACTAACTTGATACAGATCAAAGTTCTCATTTTAACGCTTATCTATTATCGATTCTCGATTTAAAACTCATAAAAAAGAATCAGTAAAATATATAAAAGGAGATTCAAGTGAAAAATCTTTTTGACAGAGTGCGTCAGGCTTCACGCATTACTACAGGTTTATTGGTTGTAGCAAGTGTAATGGTCGCACCGCATGCGCTAGCTAATGATAAGTCAGCAGAACGCATCAAACAATTAGAACAAAGCCTGCAGGCCATTCAAGCTGAATTGCAAAAAATGAAATCCGAATCCGCTCAGGCTGCGCAAAAGGTTAAAAGTATAGAACAAACAACTAGTCAGACTGTGCAGAAAGTAAACTCTCTCGAAGAGAGCAAGGCAGCATTCATAGAAAGGACCGATTTAAAAACGAGTCGCATGGGTCAAGATGTGACAGAGAAGACTCGCATGTTGTTCTTTCGCGGTGGTTTTGCACACATGATGAATCATCGAGATGGTGTCACCATACAAAATCAGGTGCTGCCGATCGGCGCACAGGATCAAGCGGATAAACAAGGATGGTATGCAGGTGCAGGCATTGATTGGGCTCTGACCAGAGATGTGTGGGGCTTTATGCCCAAAACCACTGTTTTTGCGGAACTGATGTTTGAGTATAAGCAATTCGGCGCGCATATTCTGGGCAATGGTGCAGTAGGTAATGCGCCTAGTATGTTAGCGGGCGGCGCACTCAATCCGATTAACGTAACGGTCAGTCAATTTACGGTATCCGCATCACCTAAGATCAAGTTTTTCGAAGGCTCAAAACTGAGACCCTGGATTATTCCTGCGGGTTTTGCCGTTCACGTCATGAGTCCGCCCACCGAATCCATTACGTACATTACACCAGGCGTCCAGTTTGGCGCAGGTGTTGACTACAATATCTGGAAAGATTTCTTTATCGGTATCGATGGCCGTTATCAACTGACCGCCGGCAAGTCGGATGGTGTTAATTTGAGTGGTATGACGGCTGGTGGTTATGTTGGCATCGGGTTCTAAAGATTTCAGACATAAAAAGGAGAAGTGAGAAAACAGCAAAACCGCTCACTATATACACCATAAATATTCTCCGTTAGTTTCATATCGCTGCTTCTCTGTTTCACTCGTCGTAAAAGAGTATACGTACGAAGCCTTGCACCTCGCTATTTTTATTTAGCGAGGTGTTTTTTTCATTTTCTACTCCCCATTCTCCCAAGAATCAATTTTTCCTTCATCTCCATCAATTAGAAACCATGCAATAATGCTTGTACAGGTACTTTCATAAACTGGCCAGTGTGATGATGCAGCAATTACGGGCCACAGGTATGAAAATATAATCAAAACCACTATTATCAACAAAAAAATCCTTTCTGGAATATCTCCAATAGCTCATGAACAAAGCGCAACTGAAAAAACTCGAAGCCGATCTGTGGAGTGCGGCCGATAAACTGCGCGCCAATTCCGACCTGAAGTCGAGCGAATATGCAACACCGGTGCTTGGGCTGATCTTCCTCAAATTCGCCGACAACAATTACCGCCGTCACGAAAAAGCGATTCTCGCGGAATATCAGCAATTGCAGGGCACGCGCCGTGAGAAACCGGTTTCCGAGATCGCCATCGAGCAATGCGGCTTCTATCTGCCCGACCACGCGCGCTACGACTATCTGCTGAATCTGCCGGAAGAAAAGGACATCGCCAAGGCGCTCAAGGAAGCGATGAAGGCGATTGAGGAATACAAGCCGGAACTCGAAGGCGTGCTGCCGAAGGACGAATACGCCGCGCTGACGCGCACTGACAAAACCATCCCGCAACAATTGCTGAGAACCTTCGCGGACATTCCCGCCAACGCGACCGGCGACCTGTTCGGGCAGATATACGAATACTTCCTGTCCGAGTTCGCCCGCAGCGAAGGGCAGAAAGGCGGCGAGTTTTTCACGCCGCGTTCGGTGGTGCGTCTGATGGTCGAGATCATCGAACCGCACGGCGGCAAGGTGTTCGATCCCGCCTGCGGTTCCGGTGGCATGTTCGTGCAATCCGCTCAGTTCATCGAAGCGCATCGCAATGAACTGAAAGGCGCGGACAGCGGCGTGTATGTCTGCGGCCAGGAAAAAACCCAGGACACCGTTAAGCTTGCCAAGATGAACCTCGCGGTCAACGGCCTGCGCGGCGAAATCAAGCAGGCCAACACTTATTACGAAGACCCGTATGACAGCTTCGGCGCGTTCGATTACGTACTCGCCAATCCGCCGTTCAACGTCGACGACGTGAGCCTTTCCAGCGTGGAAAAGGACCGGCGTTTCAACACCTATGGCATCCCGCGCAACAAATCGAAAGTGAAAAAAGCCGACGAGGGCAAGGAAACCGTGCCCAACGGCAACTACCTGTGGATCAGCCTGTTCGCCACCTCGCTCAAAGCGCAAGGCCGCGCCGCATTGGTCATGGCGAATTCCGCCTCCGATGCGCGCCACTCTGAAGCCGACATCCGCAAAACGTTGATCGAGCAGAATCTGATCTACGCCATGCTGACGCTGCCGTCGAACATGTTCTACACCGTCACGCTGCCCGCCACGCTGTGGTTTTTCGACAAAGCCAAGAGCGACGACAGGATTTTATTCATCGACGCGCGCAATATTTTCACCCAGATCGACCGCGCCCACCGCGAATTCAGCGAAGAACACATCCAGAACATCGCCCTCATCAGCCACCTGCACAAAGGCCAACGCGAAAAATTCATCCGGCTCATCGGTCACTATTTTGCTGCCGGCATGGAGCGGCTGATCGAAAACAACGAAAAGATCGAGCCCGTGTGCACGCAACTGCTTGATGTACTGGACGATGCAGGCGGCAAACAGGTGGTGAGTGAACTGTTACAGCATTGGGCGGAATTGGACAAACTCAAGACACACTACCAGCAATATATACAACAAAACGGCTTTGTCATTCCGAGCGACAGCGAGGAATCTTACGCGCACGATAAGATTTCTCCTTTCAGTCGAAATGACAACGTTGTCATTCCGAGTGTAAGCGAGGAATCTTTAATGACCGGCAAGATTTCTCCCGTTGGTCGAAATGACAATCGGGGGGATCGAAATGACAGCGGCGTTATGGACAATAGTGTCATTCCGAACGACAGTGAGGAATCTTATGCTTGCACGGAGTCTTCCACAGCAACCGTCAACGCTAGGAATCAGGCACAACACCAGTTGCGCCATGCTTTCGATCCTTTCTTTGCCGCACTGCACGAAGGCTTGAAGCGCCTCGACAAGACCGTGCGTCAACACGAAAAACAGCAAACCGAACAAGCGCAGCAGGAAGGCAAACGCACCGCAACTGACCGCAGAACAAAAGCGCTGAAAACCGCACTGGAAGAACTGCACCAGGATGTGAAAAACGCGGAAATCTACTTTCAGCATATCCACTGGTTGCAAGAACGCTTTCCCAACGCGCAATACGAAGACGTCACCGGCCTGTGCAAACTCGCCACGCCCGAGGAAGTGCAGGAACAGGATTATTCGCTGAATCCGGGGCGCTATGTCGGCGTGGTGATTGAGGAAGATGGCAAGAGCGAGGAAGAATTTATTGCAGAGTTGCTGGCGATGAATGATGAGCTGACCAATCTAAATAACGCTGCACGAGGCCTGGAAGCGATAATTGGGCAAAATATTCTGCAAATTGCGGATGAACAATGAGCAATTGGGAGATAAAACCAATCAAGAGTATTGGGAGAGTAGTTACAGGAAAGACTCCCCCGACTGACAATCCAGAGTATTTCGGCGGAAATGAATTATTTGTGTCTCCCAAAGATCTCGACTGGAACAGTCACTATATAACTGAAACAGAAACACGCATTACTTCAAAGGCGCTGGAGAAGTTTAAGAATCAGGTAATACCAAGAAACACGGTGATGTTCACAAGTTTGAGTTTTGCTTTCGGAAAAATGGGCATTGCAAGCAAGCCGTGCTTAACGAATCAGCAAATTAACTCGGTCATCGTTAATAAAGAAAACAGCTCAAAGTTTGTTTATTACCTTCTTCGAGCCTATGAACCAATCATTTTTTCTTACAACTCTGGAATAGATACTCCGATTGTTCCCAAATCTGTCTTTGAGAAGATTGAAGTCAAGATACCATCCAAGAAGCTTCAAGAAAAAATCGCTGCTATTCTATCCACGTATGATGAGCTGATCGAAAACAACCGGCGGCGCATCGTGCTGCTGGAAAAGATGGCCGAGGAAATCTACCGCGAATGGTTTGTGCGCCTGCGCTTTCCCGGTCACGAGAAGGTGAAGAAGGTCAAAGGTGTACCGGAAGGATGGCGGTCATCGTGTTTAGGAAATGTTGCTAAATTCACGATGGGTCAAAGTCCAAGTTCAGAGTTCTACAATGAAGTCGGCGACGGGTTACCTTTCCATCAAGGTGTCGGCACTTATGGGATGCGATTTCCTCGAATTGTCACCTATTGCAGCGAAGATGGCCGACGCGCCCAGAAAGGCGACATTCTTTTTAGTGTGCGCGCTCCGGTGGGGCGTTTGAATATTGCAGATCGGGAGATGATTATCGGGCGTGGTCTTGCTGCCGTCAGGCACAAGAAAGAGCATAACTCCTACATGTACTATCTGCTCAAATCGGCCTTTAAGGATGAAGATATTATTGGCAATGGTTCAATCTTCAATTCGGTTGGTAAGGATGAATTGGCCAAGTTTCCCATTTTCGAACCGGAACCAAATCTTGTTGAGAAATTCGACACTATGATTGCCAAAATGGACGAGCAAATCATGATGATTATGCAGGCAACTGAGTGTTTGAAATCAAGCCGTGACTTGCTTCTCCCCCGCCTCATCTCCGGTAAACTTTCCGTCGAGCATCTCGACATCCAGTTCCCGCCCGGCATGGAGGAATCGGCCTGTGTTTGATTGCATCACCAAACGCGACCGCAAACCGCCCGTCATTTCGACAGCATGGAGAAATCCTGTATTGCGGCTCGGATTCCTCACTGGCGTTCGGAATGACAAGCGTGCCAGCCGGAATGGCAGGGCACAAGAATGGCATGAAAACGTTGTTGCGATGGGCTTACAGCGCCCAAGGGTTGAATACTTGCGGGTACAGTGTGAAGTCCTGCACGTTGCGGGTAACCACGGTGAGGCCGTGGCATTGGGCGGTGGCGATGAGCAGGCCGTCCATCACCGGCAAGGATTGTCCGGACAGTTCGGCACGTGCAGAAATTTGCGCCCAGACATGCAGCGCGGCGGTATCGAGCGGCAGGATGCGCCCCGCGAAACGCTGCTCCACCTTGCCCAGCCAGGCTGTGAGCTTCTGGCTGCGGCGCGGATCGGATGCGCGCAATTTGAGGATGCCTTTCTCGATTTCCCCCAGACTGATGACGCTGATGAACAGGCTGGATTCATCCTGCTCGTCCAGCCAGCGGATGACTGCCGGCGCAGGGGTTTTCCGGACATATTCGGACAGTGCGCAGGTGTCCAGCAGCCAGCTCATAGCGCGATGGCGCGTCCGGTGTCACCGCTGCGGGAAATATCCAGATCATCCGCAGCAGCGAGACCGGGTTGCAGCAGCGCGTCGGAGAGCTTGCCTTCACGGCGCGTGAGGCGGGCGTATTCCTGCGCCGACACCACCACCGCCGCCGGTTTGCCGTGCACGGTGACCGTTTGGGCATTGCCACTGGCTGCTTGTTTGATCAGTTGGCTGAAATTGCTTTTCGCTTCTTGCAATTGCCATTCTTTATGCATGATACCCTCCAATTATTCTGGTCAGACTGGGCAGAATTTAACACAAAGCGGATGGATTGGCTATGTTCCATTTTCAGTAAACTTTCCATCGAGCAAATCGACATTTAGGGAAATTGAATAATGCAATTTGCCATTTCGAACGCAGTGAGGAAGCTTTAATAGTCAATGCAATAGATTTCTCGCTGTTGCTCGAAATGACACTTGTTCAGGGTTTCTTCTCTCCGGGCATGGCGAAAGAGATCAGTGCCTTCATTACAGAAGGCGACTATGGATCACCTGTCATTTCGACAGAATGGAGAAATCTTATGGTTAAGATTCCTCACTTGCGTTCGGAATGACAGTATAAGGACGGAATGACATTATGGAGACGGAATGATAGTGTGGGAGCGGAATGACAGGTTTGCCGACTGTGCATGAAATGAGGGGTGAAGCTGATGGAAAAGACCTATTATGTTTACCTGTTGACCAACTGGAATAATCAGGTGATGTATGTTGGTGTTACCAATGATCTTGAGCGACGGATCTATGAGCACAAAAATAAGCTGGTTGATGGGTTTACCAAAAAATATAACGTTGAGAAGCTGGTTTACTTCGAGACTGCAAGCGATGTGCTGGCAGCTATTGAACGGGAAAAACAGATCAAAAAATGGCGGCGCGAGAAGAAGAATCAACTGGCCATTGAAATGAATCCTGAATGGAAGGATTTGAGTTTGGAGTGGGAGTAGGGCCTCTTCTGGAATCTATTCCGGGTGAAATCGAGGGAAACAAAATGACAGGCTTTGGTTAGAAATGATGTGCTATCAAAGCGAAGTAAAAGCTGTCATTCCGAACGGATGTGAGGAATCTATGCACTACAAGATTTCTCCCGATGGTCGAAATGACAGGTGGGGACGAGCTTACGTGTTTGATCGTTACTTAAGCTTGTTCACTAGTTAAGGGAAATCTATTTCCCTTAACTTAGACGACGATTAAGTTAAAGCAAAATAATAAATCCGAATAGAAAACTGAATGCCTAACTTTATTTCCGAAGATCAGATCGAGCAAGCGTTGGTGCAGAAACTCCAGCATCTGCACGGCTTCGACGTGCTCGATTGCCATACGAACAATGCGGAGGATTTGAACGATGGTTCAAACCGCACCAGCAAACGCGATGTGATCTTGCTGGACCGGCTGCGCGAGGCGGCACTCCGTCTGAACCCGGATATTCCGCGAGAAGCCATCGAAAGTGCTTTGGAAAAGCTGTGTGAACGGCGGCAGGCAATGACGCTGATTGCCGCAAACCAGGAAATCTACGGCCTATTGCGCGACGGTATTGCGGTGACGTTCGACGATGCGCAGGGACAGTCTCAGCAGGAGCGCATGCGCTTGCTGGATTTTAACGTGCCGGGCAATAACCGCTTTCTGGCCGTGACGCAACTGTGGATCAAGGGCGAGCGCGGTTTTCGCCGCCCGGATGTGTTGTTGTACGTGAACGGTATTCCGCTGGTGTTCATCGAACTGAAAAATTCGAATGTGAAGCTACGCAACGCTTATGACGACAATCTGACGAATTACAAGGCGGAGATTCCGCAGCTTTTCCTGACCAATGCGTTTTGCGTGCTGTCGAACGCCGTCGAAACCAGAGTCGGCAGCATCACGGCGCAGTGGGAGCATTATTTCAACTGGCTGCGCGCTGATGACGAGAAGCAAAAAATTGACCGTGTGGCAATCCGCGCGCAAGGCACCAGCCTGGAAGGAGTCATCGAGGGTTTGCTGCCGCAGCAAAAGTTGCTGGATTACGTGGAAAATTTCGTTCTCTATTACAAAGACACGCAGAAAATCATCGCGCAGAACCACCAGTTTATCGGTGTGAATCGCGCGTATGACGTTTTCCTCCAACGTGAGGAATTGGCGGGCAAGCTCGGGGTGTTCTGGCATACGCAAGGATCGGGCAAGAGTTTTTCGATGATTTTTTATGCGCGCAAAATTTTCCGCAAGCAGACCGGCAATTTCACTTTCGTCGTGGTGACCGACCGCGACGATCTGGATGGACAGATTTACCGTAATTTCCTCAACACCCGCACGGTGAGCGAGGCCGAGGCGGCGCAGCCGAAGAACAGCGAGGAGATGCGCAAATTCCTCGGGCAGAACAAACGCATCGTTTTCACGCTGATCCAGAAATTCCGCTGGGACAAAGGCCGCGAATATCCCGAGCTTTCAGCGCGCAACGACATCATCGTGATTGTCGACGAGGCGCACCGCACGCAATACAAATCGCTGGCGGAGAACATGCGCAAGGGGCTGCCCAGGGCGAACTATCTGGCATTTACCGGCACGCCGCTGCTCGGGCGCGAACGCAAAACCAATGCGTGGTTTGGCGGTTATGTGTCGGAATACAACTTTCAACAGTCGATGGATGATGGTGCGACGGTGCCGCTGTTTTACCAGAAACGCGTGCCAGAGGTGTTGATCCAGAACGAAGGATTGAGCGAGGAGTTTTACCAGATACTGGAAGATGAGAATCTGGATGAGGCGCAGCAGGCCAAGCTGGAGAAGCGTTTCTCCACGGAAATAGAAGTCATCAAACGCGACGACCGGCTGGAAAAAATCGCGCGGGACATCGTTTATCACTTCCCCCAGCGCGGCTATCTCGGTAAAGGACTGGTGGTGTCGGTGGATAAATTCACCGCCGTGAAGATGTACGACAAGGTGCAGCGGCTGTGGAAGGAAGAGATAAGAAGCCTGAAAGGGATTATCAGCAAAACCGCCAGCGAAATTGAGAAGCGGCGTCTGGAGCAGCGCGTTGAATTCATGCGCGCTGTTGAGATGGCCGTGGTGATCAGCGCAGACGCGGGCGAGGAAGAAAAATTCGCCGCGCAGGGTTTGACCATTAAGCCGCATCGTGAACGCATGGATAAGCTGGATGAACATGGGCACGATATTGAATACAACTACAAAGACCTGGAGCATCCGCTGCAACTGGTGTTTGTCTGCGCCATGTGGCTGACCGGCTTTGATGCACCGACACTTTCCACGTTATATCTCGATAAACCGATGCAGGGCCATACGCTAATGCAAACCATCGCTCGCGCCAATCGCGTGACATCGTGGAAAATCAACGAGGTGGAGAAGCGTAACGGCGAAATCGTGGATTACTACAATGTATTCCGCAACATGAAGCTGGCGCTGAAAGATTACGCGCAAGGCGGCGACGAGACCGAATCGCCGGTCAAGGAAAAAGCGGAACTGTTTCGTTTGCTGGACGATGCGATTGAACAAGGCTTTGCGTTTTGTCACGAGAAGGCGGTTGCGTTGCGCGAGGTGCTGGGCAGCGATGAGGTATTCAAGCAGGTCGGGCGATTTGAGTCGTTTGCCAATACCTTTCTGGCAAACGACGAGTGGCGCAGGAGCTTCAACGTGTATGAAAACACCATCACGTCGCTGTATGAGGCGTGCAAGCCGGAGGTTCTAGGACGCGGCAAGGGGCGCGAGGTGGCAGCGTTTCAGTATCTGCGCGGCGTGATCGAAGCGCATGTCGAACAGAAGGACATCGATGCGATCAGCTTGAAGATCGCCGAGCTGCTGGATGAGAGTGTGGTGGTGGATGGCGCGGATGCGCTTAAAGCACAACAGAAAGATGCGCAATATCAGATTATTCAAAAGGGCAAAACCTGGGATTTGAGCAAAATCAATTTCGACAAATTGCGCGAGGAATTCAAACAGGCGGCTTACAAACATATCGAGATCGCCGATCTGCGCGCTTTCTTGCAGCATAAATTGGAATTGATGCTGCAACAGAATGCAACGCGAACAGATTTTGCCCAGCGCTTGCAGCAGATTATTGACACTTACAACGCTGGCGGCTCATCGACCGAAAACTACTATGAAGATCTGATGCAATTCACCGAGGATTTGCGCGAGGAAGATGAGCGCCACATCCGTGAGGGTTTGAATGAAGATGAACTGGAACTGTTCGATTTGCTGAAGAAAGACATAATGACGCAAGAGGAAACGCAGAAAGTCCGGCTTGCAGCAAAGTCACTGCTGCACCGCCTTCTACAAGAACACCCCAAAGTATTGGTGCAGGATTGGTATAAGGATACGCAAACTCAGAAAATGGTACGGTCTACGGTCGAGCAGGTATTGGATAGCAATTTACCGGAAAGCTATGATCGCGTGTTGTTCCGCGAAAAATGTGACAATGTGTTTTATCTGATGCTGGAATATGCTAGCCATGGCAGGAAGTGGGCAGCTTAAATAAATGCGGCAAGCAAAGGTTGGTCTATAAGACAAGAATATAAAGATTCAACGTAATAAGCTAAATCTTAATTAGATTAAGCTTTTAATCAGATGATTCTGGATTACTAGAACTTTATATAAAGTAACCCCAGTGTAACCCAGAATTGGGCGAGCAAGTATTAGAGTTACTTAATTTATTGATTAATTGGCACCCTGAACACGAATCGAACGTGCGACCTACCCCTTAGGAGGGGGTTGCTCTATCCACTGAGCTACCAGGGCAAGCTTGGCATTTTACGCTAATATCACACCATGAATAAGCCTGATCAACAGAATCCTTCGCTACCATCCGTTTCAGAAAAACTACCCCAAACGGTGGTTGTTCTCGGATTTGTCAGTTTCTTCAATGACTTTGCTTCGGATATTGTCGTACCTCTGATTCCTATTTTGTTAGCAACTGTGCTGGCAGCAGGACCAATTGCGTTAGGTTTGATTGAAGGCGTTGCGGATGCATTGGCTTGTTTTCTTAAATTGTGGGCGGGACGGCATTCCGATGTGATGCATGGACGACGCAAAAACCTGGCATTGACGGGTTACACACTTTCCAATCTGGCGCGGCCGTTGCTCGGACTGGCAGGTTCATGGATAACTGTGTTACTGCTGCGCAGCATTGATCGTATTGGCAAAGGATTGCGTAGCGCGCCACGTGATGCGATGGTCGCCGATGCTACACCGCCGCATATCCGCGGCTATGCGTTTGGTTTTCATCGCGCATTGGATAATGCGGGAGCTGTGGCCGGTGGATTGACAGCGGCGGCTGTATTGACATGGTCTGACCTGAGTCTGAGCGAAGTAATTCTGTGGTCGGCTATTCCGGGTTTTGTAGCGATAGTGCTTATGGGTGTAGGTATAAGAGAACAAAAAAACAATCAAGCGCAATCAATTGAACTGTCGCGAGTGCTCTCACCGCTACGCTGGTCTGCACTATCCGTAACGATGCAGCACTACTTATGGGTATTGGTGTTGTTCACGTTTGCGCGTGTTTCTGAAACTTTTATTTTATTATTCGGTCATGAATTAGGTATTGGTGTTGTTGAATTGCTACTGTTATGGTCGGCACTGAATCTTGCCAAAGCGATTACCTCCACGCAAGGAGGACGGTTAGCCGATCATTTTGGACGCGGCGCTTTGATTTTGATTGGTTGGGCAGCACTTGCAGTTTCGTTTCTGGCGCTCGGCCAGGTAACAAGCAACATCGGATTATGGACAGTCGGTATTTGCTATGGTTTATTGATGGGTATGAGCGAAGGCGCAGAACGCGCACTGATCAGTGATTATGCATCACCCGATGAACGCGGCACTGCATTTGGCTGGTATCATTTGGTCAGTGGCATAGCCGCCATCCCGGCAGGATTATTGTTTGGGGTGATATGGCATATATTCAGTGCTACAGTGGCATTCATGTTCGCCGGTGTATTAGCGTTATTTGCTATCGTATTGTTACGGCTGTGGGCTTGGCCTGTGCGGCATAAAATATAACGAAAAGGATAAATAAGTATCATGGAATGGTTAACAATTACTTTGTCGGTGATCACGTTAGGAGTGATGTTCTGGTTTTTCTCCAGGCAAAAAAGATCACTCAAACCGGGTCAGCCTGCCCCTGATTTTAAACTGACCGATCAGCATGGACAAACGCATACTCTGGCGGATTTTCAGGGTAAATGGCTGGCTTTGTATTTTTATCCGAAAGACGACACCCCAGGGTGCACCAAGCAAGCTTGCTCGTTTCGTGATGGTCTGCAAGAACTGACTGATTTAGGTGCTGACGTGCTTGGCGTCAGTGTAGACGACTCAAATAGCCATATTGCTTTTGCTAAAAAATATCATCTACAATTCCCCCTTCTGGCGGATACGACAACAGAAACAACAGCGCGCTATTACTCTCTGATCAACCTTGGCGTGATTAAATTTGCCCGGCGCAATACATTTCTGATCGATCCACAGGGAAAAATTGCGCGTATTTATCTGTCTGCAAGCGCAGCACGCAATTCCACCGAAGTGATTGAAGATTTAAAATACTTGCAAACTACATAACAAACAGCAGGGTTTCAATAGACGATGGATTTATGCTCCGTTGACTCCCATCAAAGATTAAAATATTTCATCTCATGCAGCATGATGAGATACCACTAATAAGGATGCGGAATGGCAAATTTTACTGAAGATCAATTGATACAACTTAAAGCTGCATTACACAAGCGTTATCTGGAATTACAGCATGAGATTCGCAGCGAGCTGGCACATACCCAAGATATTCGTGATTTTAATCTGGCGGAATATTTAAATAATATACCGGACGACATTGATACGGCGTTGGTTGACCGGCAGATTAACGAAATGCGTGAACTGGAAATGTCACTGAAGTATTTGAGCGAGCTGGAATTCGGCGATTGTATCGACTGTGGAAACGAAATCGGATTTGAGCGGTTGCTTGCGTATCCTTCCGCACAACGTTGCATTCAATGCCAAAATCAATACGAAAAGGCTTTTTTGCATGAATCCAACCCCTCGCTATAAATTATCCGTTCACTTTGAGTAAAATCAAAACAGCACCGCCGCCGCCATCCTCTGGTTTCGCCTGACAGAAAGCCAGTACATCAGCATGTTGTATCAACCAATTCCCGACTCGGGTTTTCAGCACCGGCTCGCGATTTCTTGAACCCAATCCTTTGCCATGAATGACGCGGACGCAACGAAATTTTTTTTGCACACATGCACTCAGAAAAATACTCAGTGCTTGTCTGGCTTCGTCACGTGTTAATCCATGCAGATCCAGATTGTCTTGAATGTCCCAGTAACCACGCCGTAAGCGCCGTAATATTTGATGTGATATGCCCGACCGCATGTAAGACCATGCATCACCTGCTTCCATTTCCATGGAAATATGGTCTGACAGAACATCTTCGGTTGTAACCTGTTCTTGATATCTTTTTTTGCGGGGAATCGGAGGAAGTTTCGAGCCGGTAGAAACGACTTTATCTGTGACAGGTAATGGCGCCACACCACGCATTGCGGTATGAAACAACGCCATTTCGTTATCATTGTTTTCAAAATCTTTTTTAGACATCGTGCTTCGCTCAGGCTTACGCTTCGATCCTGTCAGTTTATTTCAAATCATCAATATATTTTTCCGCATCCAGTGCCGCCATACAACCACTGGCAGCGCTGGTGACCGCCTGGCGGTAGATGTGATCCTGCACATCGCCCGCGGCAAATACACCAGCTATGCTGGTCGCCGTTGCATTACCCTGACCACCGCCACGAGTAACAATATAGCCATTTTCCATCTGCAGTTGTCCGGTAAAAATATCGGTATTGGGTTTATGCCCGATAGCAATGAAAACACCGTGCAAATCGATCGTTTGTATGGAATTATCCTGCGTGCTGCGGATGCGCATACCGGTAACTCCGGATTGGTCGCCCAATACTTCATCCAATACATGGTTCAATGCTAATTTAATGTTACCGCTGCGGGTTTTTTCCATTAACTTGTCAATCAGAATCTTTTCCGAGCGAAACTGATCGCGCCGGTGAACCACCGTAACACTGCGCGCGATATTCGAAAGATACAGCGCTTCTTCCACTGCGGTATTGCCACCGCCAATCACCGCAACATCCTGTCCTTTATAGAAAAAACCGTCACAAGTTGCACAACCGGATACGCCTCGCCCCATGAATGCTTCTTCGGAAGGTAAACCCAGATACTGCGCGGAAGCACCGGTGGCAATGATGAGTGCATCACAAGTATAGGTTCCCTGATCGCCGATTAAAGTAATCGGTTTCTCCGTCAGCTTTGCCGTATGGATATGATCAAAAATGATTTCGGTCTCAAAACGCTCTGCATGTTTCTGAAATCGCTCCATTAATTCCGGGCCTTGTACGCCCATTGCATCCGCCGGCCAGTTGTCCACATCGGTCGTCGTCATTAACTGGCCGCCCTGAGTCAATCCGGTGATTACGACCGGATTCAGATTAGCGCGCGCTGCATAGACCGCAGCGGTATAACCCGCCGGGCCTGAGCCTAGAATAAGCAATGCACTGTGTTTGGTTGTCATAATTTATTTGCGAAGTAAATCGAGAACAATATTGTACTCGTAAATGGGCAAATTGCCTTGCTGGTCTATCTTTCCGGCGATCATCGCGGCACGTTCTGTTGCAGATTTATCATTCAGCAACAAATCCGTCTTGTTGAGCGCCTCATCGGGAAAATACATTTGTGTTGTCAGTGCGCGATAACCTGGTTTGGAGATCTTGAAGTGGATGTGCGGTGGCCTGATCCAGGTACTGCTGGCGGGATAAGCGCCGGGTACTACTGTTTTGAAGCGAAACAAGCCATTGCTGTCACTTCGTATCATCGCCCAGCCCTGGAAGTTTTCATCCAACTTTGCCGTGTTGGGGCCACGCGGATGACGGTAACGACCATTGGCATTCGCCTGCCAAATATCCAACAGCGCATTGGCAATCGAATTTCCGGTGATATCCGTAACCTGACCGCTGACGATAATGTGCTGCCCCTGAGCAATACCCATATGCCCATCGACTTGTGTCAAATCAGCATCTTTATCGCGCTGATCGTTCACCGGATAAAACGGCCCTTCCGTTTCACTGGGAGTAGGCATGATCGCCAACACTTTACCGAAACTGCTGCTGAAACCAAGCACACTGGCTATGCTACCCAGCATGCTTAATTTAACCATGCGTCTTCTGGAGAATGTTTTCATAGCGGATTACATCTCCTTAGTAAAAGGTACTTTGCATAAACACAGTTGCTGCTCGTTGATTAATGCGACAGAACCATTATTTCTGTGGCTCAAACAAGATGTGTGCCATTTTCTTGGCCTTGGTTTTTAGATATCTGATATTGTCTTTGTTGGCTACGACTTCAATGGCAATTCTTTGAACTATGTTAGTCCCCAGTTTTTTTAAGGCATCTAATTTTTTAGGGTTGTTAGTAATTAATTGGATAGATTTAACCTGTAAGCTTTCCAACATTAAAGCTGCCACACTGTATTCGCGCTCATCGGCAAGATGACCCAGGTGGATGTTTGCATCCACGGTATCCAAGCCTTTGTCCTGCAAATTATAGGCTTGCATTTTTTTCAGCAGTCCGATACCGCGCCCTTCCTGGCGAAGGTAGATCAAAATTCCCAATCGCACCTCGCTTATCATGCGTATCGCTATGTCGAGTTGTTCGCCGCAATCGCAGCGCCGAGAGCCTAATACATCGCCGGTAAAACATTCAGAATGGATACGTACCAAGACGTTTTCCTTATTCGCAACGTCACCTTTGACTAGGGCGACATGCTCCTTGTTGTCGATGTTGTCGATGTTGTCGATGTTGTCGATGTTGTTGCTGTAATAGTGCAGAATAAATTCGCCGTGTCGAGTGGGGATGGGCGTTTGTACTAAGTCTTTTAAGTGTGTGTTCACGGTGTTACTAGTTTGATAATTCTTTGCTATTTTGGCGGCATTGTTGAACATTGGTCTGGATCCGCTTAATTCGACAATACTTCTGATAGCTATAAATAGCTCCATAGAATAGCAGCATTCTGAATGAGCACGTTGCACGTCGTCGCAATTTCCTGCTCATCATTTGAGCCCTCCTGGCTCTCTTGGTTATTAGAGAACATGCAAAATCAAAGGAGACATACCTGTCCGAGGCCTATGGGGTTAATGGAACACTTTTTTGGAAACACCTATTTTCCATCATCGTCATAGACCGACGATTTCACCATCTTTGCGTGCCTCCTCCGGTTTTGCATGTTCTTACCTTCTCCCCGGGTATAAGCTTAACGCCCAAAAGCATCAGCGAGAAGGGCATTTCTCCACGTCAAGCCCTGGCTATAAATTTCCTGAGAGATATGAGCCGCTTGATCCTTTGTGCTTGAGGGATCACCAAGGAAGCCGCCACTTGCTACCCAGGAATCGTGCGCTTGATCCCACTGATACCCGGCATGTGCATAGATCCCTTTATGGGCGCTGGTGGACCGGATGGCATTGTACTGAACAGCGGAGATCACTAGAGAGGTTTCTGGTGCACGGCCGGCAATCTTACGGAGGATGGCGGCAGCGGCGATTTTGGCCTCGTCGACCGCGGCATGCCCGCTTTTGGGCACACTGGCGGGTGGGGTAGTCGGCAATGGCAAGAAAGCAGCGTCACCAATCACATAAACATGCGAATAGCCAGTAACCGTGGAGGCGAAGGTTTGGGCATTAACTGGGGCGAAAGACCCTCCTTCCAGTAAAGCTGGAGCGAAATCGAGGTTCGCTTTTTGCGGCGGAATCACATTGGCTGCGTGATAGGGGATATCGCCGTCTTTGGTCGACCCGAAGTTGATCGGTAGATTGGTATGTAGGATTTTGGACTTCAGACTCACCGAGTTTAAAGTCGCACCAGGATAGTATTCGATAGTTCTACCGGTGTAGTAATTGTATTTATTGGGCGTTTGTTGTAAGTGACTTCCAAAACTTTGCAAAGCTGCAATAAAATCATTTTTTTGGGAAACAAAATCGGTATGGCCATCTACCACGATAACCTTGCAATTTCGGCTTTGTAAATAATCTGCAACAGCAAACGCTCGTCCATAAGGCGCCAGGGAACCCTTGTATGCACCTGATGGGATCGAAATCACAAAAGTCCCTTTGTTAGGAATATGATCCAAAGCATTTTTCAGATCCAGCGCTTTGCTGCCTTCCCAAAAGCTCAGTGAAAAATCGCGAGTCTCCCCAGGAATGGAATCCGGTACAGGTCCCATACCCGGCGATAGGATCACATAATCATATTGCGAGGGTGTATGGAGTTTGGGTGGAACACTGAAAGAAACCAGAACTTGTGCTCCCTCCTGTTTAATGCCTGTTACTTTATTCTGCTGAACATTTATCCCGGAGCTAGCAAGGGTACTATAATCCCGAGTAATACTGCTGAGAGACTGTGCGCCGGTGATCACCAGATTGGATTGGATACAGGTACTATAGCTAGCATCTTTGGTAATTAGATATACGTCAACAGCGTTTCCGCCCCATAATTTTAAATATCGGGCGGCTGCTGCGCCGCCCATGCCGCCTCCCACCACCAGAATCTTTTTTGGACTGGCGCCTGCCAAAGCGGCATGGCTCAGGCCTGGTACCATCGCGACGACTGGTACGGCCGCCGCAAATTTAAAGAAATTACGTCTTTTCATGATTTTTCTCCTACGATATTGTTAGCTTCAGATACCTCAATGGCTACCAGATTTCTTTCCGTGGGCCCTAAGATATTGGCTAATATCACTCAATTGCTGATCAGTGTAAGTCCTGGCTACCCAATCCATAATGGATTCGGGATTTGATCGATATTTCATCTCGATCAAATCTTGATAGTGATTCTCTCCTAAAAGATTTTCGAAACCTTCTGCCCGATTGGTGTCCGTACCATGACAGGCTGCGCAACTCTCAGCCAATGCGGCGCCGTCTTCGGGCGCAGCAGCATAGGTTTGAGGCACGACCGCAATCGCCAGTAATATGACCATTGCAAAAGTTTGTACGCGGAGTGATTCGTTCTTCATAAGTATTCTCCAAGTTTGTTGTAGACTGGCCAAGTTTTACCATCATGGAATCCAATCTTTCTGTTACCAAAACAGCTTACTTTGAAGATTGGCTCATTATGATCAAAGCTTCCAATCAGAAACTCTAACCCACTGATTTTTTGACCGTCATACTGTCGTCAGAATCAACGGGGTCACATGTTCGCATCGTAACATCCACATTTTCCATCCCTCATTAATTAAAATATTAGGGATACATTTTCATGGGATTTTTTCCCATGACTCATTTTTAAAATACGTGTGAAAAAATCCCATGTCAAGCATTTCGTGTGATATTTCCCTGCATAATGCGAGCGTTAAATTCATATGCGAGATCTCTATATTTCAAGCTCTCTCTTGGTTTAGCCAAGAAAAAATGCCTTCAATATTCACTTTTAAAAATTTCATATTGCTATCACGAAAAACTACCAAGACTCAGTGTCGATAAGGTATTTTTCCCTGAGGTATAAAAATAATGAAATAGCTTGCCAATAGGTTAATTCTCACAAACTTGGCGATCCAGCGCTAACAATCCCAAGGAGAAACGCCATGACTTGCTCTAGCTTATGATTGCTCTCGACCTGATAACACGAATCGATTTATCCAGAAACTTACGATTCGCGCACTCAGTGAAGCGGTTCTCGAGAATCAATGATTGATTTGAGAATAATAAATAAGGGAAATTGTTGCACCAGTTGTTGACATGGGAAAATTTCCCATGTAATGTAAAAATATGTGGGAATTAATCACACGCTTATGTGTATAACAGCTTACTAATGTCACTTTCACTCAAATTAACTCAAATCATGGAGAAATAGCATGAAAAAGCTATCAACCAACGTTGCTTCAAATTTAAGCACTGTCTTTCGATCGACTTCAACCTTTAGCCGGCAAGAAGTTGTCAAGTCCACTGGATTACTGATGAGCATGTTGAGCCTGTTTTAACATCACAAATCATTTTTCAGCAGTCTGCTAAAGCAAAATAAGAAGTAATAGAAGCGTTCTGTCATGCAGGGCGCATGGCGAATAAGCCAGCAAAATACTCAATTGTAAAAAATTGATTTCTTACGCCAATCAGCACCACAAGCCATTCAGCCGAACTGGATAGTCGCATTTTCAATTCACGCTGAATCATTCAATCAGTAACCGATGTAAGAAATCCATTTCTTACATCCATCAGCATCACATCTTATTCGGCAGGACTGAATTGCCAGTTCATGCTGAATCAGTAGCAGATAAGGAGGGAATTATGGAAATTTTTATGAGGAACACGCACATCTTTTTTTTACCGATGCTTGTAATATTTTTTGCGCTTAGCATCGGAATATTATCCCAAAATGTCATGGCGCAAGACGACGACGACGATGATGACGAAGCAACCGAAGATTTAGTGATACGAGGTGACAAGACATGCACAGGTTGCCATGATGAAGGCGCCGAATCTGTACTCGCTATCGGCAAAACAAAGCATGGAACGGTTGCGGATGAACGTACGCCCACTTGTACAAGCTGCCATGGCAAGAGTATTCGCCACATGGACAGACCCGAGAAAGTCCCCATGCCATCACGCACGTTTGGTAAGAATTCAAAGAATCCCGTTGAAGATAGAAATAAAGCCTGTCTAAGCTGTCACCAAGGCGGCAAACAAATGCATTGGGTCAGCAGTACCCATGCCAATCGTGATGTCGCCTGCACCTCCTGTCACCAGATACATACCGCACAAGACAAAGTACGCGACCGCATCACGCAAACGGAAGTATGTTTTTCCTGTCATAAAGAACAACGTGCACAAATCAACCGCCCCTCCCGCCATCCTACCCGGGAAGGAAAAGTAATTTGCTCCGATTGCCATAATCCTCACGGCTCGGCGGGACCCAGCAGCATGGTGCGGGATAGCATTAACGACACTTGTTATACCTGCCATATGGAAAAACGCGGCCCGTTCGTCCGCAACCACCCACCGGTTCAGGAAAATTGCGCGCTTTGCCACAATCCTCACGGTACGACAGCACCCAATCTACTGAAAGTTCGCTCGCCATTTCTTTGCCAAGAATGCCATGAACCCAATACGCATCAGGGCAGCCCGGGAACAATCGATGGTTCTTATCGAAGAAATCTCCTGGCCAGAGGTTGTGTCAATTGCCATACCCAGATTCATGGCAGCAATAACCCTGAAAATGTTCGTCTTGAAGATCTTCTGCAACGTTGACCGGGAGTGAAAATGAATAAATTAATCATAAAATCTCTTCAAATCGCATCTGTCTGTTCTTTCTTACTTATCGCTGAAACAGCCGTATCAACTGAAGATGACAATCTCAAACGACTAACCAAACCGCAAAGCACGATCAATTTTGGTGCAGGTTACCTCTCGAATGATAATGCACGTTTTGGTCAATATAATGGCCTACGCAATGAAGGTCCGTATGGTCTTTTCAATGTTGACATCACCAAACGCGATGATAATACAGGCACTTGGCTTAGGCTGCTGGGACGCAATCTTGGATTACAGAATCGCGATATCCGCTTCGAGCATAATAAGCAAGGTCACTGGAGCTATTTTATTGATTTCAGTCAAACGCCCAGATATGAGCCATTCACAGCCGTGACCGCCGTCACGGGCATTGGCAGTGCGCATTTGGATGTACCAACATCACCCACAGCCGGTGAACCTGCACAATTGAAAACCGAACGTGAAACGATATCATTCGGGATGAGTCGATATCTCCCAGGCAATTTTGAATTACAGTTTCATTTCCGTAATGAAGAAAAAGATGGATCAAGAATTTTCGGGCGTGGTAATCGTTTGGGGCCACCACTTCCGGGCGTAGTCGGTGGTTATGAGTTTTTACCCGAACCCATTAATTATTCAACCCGGCAATTTGGCGGCACTCTCAACTATAACGGTAAGCAATTACAGGTATCCGGTGGATATTTTGGAACCATGTTTGTCAATAAAAATACCGCCTTGCATACTACGGGCGGCAGCAGTGTCGGTGGAATCTATGCGCCGAGTCAATTCTCTCCGATTGCCTTACCTCCGGATAATCAGTCGCATCAGCTATTTCTATCAGCTGGCTATAGTTTTAATCCGACGACTCATGGCACATTCAAAGCGGCTTATACACATGCCACGCAGACAGATAGCTTCTTTGCGACGCAATTGTTGGCCCCTGGTGTCGGAAACAATTTGGGTGGGCGTATTAATACCACATTAGTGCAAGGCGGGGTTACCAGTCGTCCGTTACCCAAATTATCGGTATTGGCGAATGTTCGATTTGAAGATCGCGACGATAATACCCCCGTTCTTCTATACAATCCATTGGCACGGCAGCCGGATCTCAACGGAAATAGCTGGAGTGGACTCAATCATCCGCGTTCGTTCAGTACGCTGACGAGCAGAGTTGAAGCCAATTACACGTTACCGATGAATTTTCGTTTGATCGGCGGTATTGATTATGAACATTGGGATCGTCGCTGGCAGCCCACTTTTGTCGGTCATCGCACCAAAACGGATGAAATTTCCTATCGGGCGGAGATACGACGTAATTTGGCGGATACCCTGACAGGATCGATTGCCTATATACACAGCGATCGATTTGGATCGCCTTTTATCTCTACGGCGACCGCAACCGGTGATTACTTTAACTTGATTGCCCCCATCAATCTTTCCGACCGCACTCGGGATAAAGTGCGTTTATCGCTTAACTGGGAGCCTATTGAACCATTGTCACTGCAAGTGATGATCGATGAATCATTCGATAATTATGGGCATCGTAGCGGCTCTAATCTTGGACTACGTAATGGTTCCGCAAGAAACTATTCATTGGATGCGGCATATACATTCTCTGAGAACTTGCAAGTGGTCGGATGGTTCTCACGTAATGAAACTCACATTGATCAAGCTTCAAGAAACTGGAGTCCTGCTGATGGTTCCCGTGAAATTTGGTCTGCTAATCTGCAGAATATTGGCACTTCATTCGGCGCTGATATCAATGGAAAACCCACTGAGAAAATAGAAGTCGGTGCCAGTCTATCGCAATCTTTTATCACGGATAAGTTTAACCAAAAAACGAGTGATCCGGAGACTTATGCAGTGCCCAATATCTCAACGGAACTCAGCAATATGAGATTATTTGCGAGATACGCCCTGCGCAAAAACTTAAGTTTGCATCTGGATTACATCCTTAATCGGTTTAAAACCAACGAATGGACATGGGACCATTGGGCCTATACGGATGGTTCACGATTGACACAGGATATCGATCAGATCATCAATTTTATTGGTCTTTCCGGACATCTCACTTGGCAATAATCAGTGTTGCAAGTTTCTCGTTTGCTTTTCCGTTCTAACAATATCACGAACATATTGGCAAGCTTGCTCGCGGCATCCAGCAGAAGTGGCACCGCGTTGCACCACCACTTTGTCCCGTTTGATGATTTTTTTAAACGACTCATGGGTTGCTTCCAGATGAACATTGCCGTGCCGCCACTAAGCGAATTGCCAGCAGCAGCATATCAAGATGATATCAATTCTGAAGTTGTGATTACTTATTTCGATGCATTATAAAATAAGCTTCGGTAAAGATATGAGAAGCTCGCCAAACAAGAGTTGTAAGAAACTAGCAGATTTCCACAAGCTAAATGGTTTTGGGGGAAATGATGGTATAGAGGCTGAAGTTGATTGTCGTCTGACCTGAGGATGATATTTTTCATCTAAAAACTGCAAATCTTTCATCAATTGCTGGCTCAATTCAACTTCTTTGCGATTATACGTGCCATAACTGATCATGCCATTATTGAGATCGTCGAGGTTACTCTGTTTTGAATGGAGATGATCCTTGAAACGTTCTCCGTGTTCGGTACTAATAAAAGAAGTGATGGTTTTACTATACATATTCTGGCAGAACGCAACGATTTGATGCAGTTTCTCGATTTCCGGCCTTTCCTTTTCCTGAACAAAATTCTCGTCAGATTGCATTGCTATGGTGGGTTCGCTTAGTCCGGATGCCCAGAAAATTTTGCTTTGAGTATTCGAGAGTTTTGACATCTCGATGCTTTTTCTGCATTGAAGCGTATTTTCTTCCAAGGCTTGCTTGAAAGCGGTTTTTTGTGAGTCCTGTTGTTGCGCAATATTATGCGCGCAACCCATTAGAAAGAAGAGTATCGAGATTAATACTATTGATCCGGCCATTAAATAGTTTTAAGCGGCATATTTTACATATGGATCTTGGAAGTAAGAAACAACACGCTCTGGATTGTTCTCCAGCATCGTCATGTGATCGTTGGCAGCGTTACGCAATT
>JAGNZK010000059.1 GCA_017984435.1 Nitrosomonas sp.
TGTCCCGCTTGATGCGGTCAGGCAATCGATCGGGATCTCGTTCGCGCGCTTTGTGTTCGTAGTAGCTCGACGGGGCAATCCAGATTTCATTGCAGATTGGCTCGATCCCATATTTTGCTTTGTTGCTATCGACAAATGTCACCATTATTTCGGGCGGCGGTCGAGCTCCGCCTGCGCAAAATAGGCCGACGCCTTACGCAATATCTCGTTGGCCCGCTTTAATTCACGATTCTCCCGTTCTAATTCCTTGAGTCGCTCACGATCCGCAGTCGACATACCGCCTCGAATTCCCTGATCAATCTCTGTTCGCCTTACCCAAGTGCGCAACGTCTCCGCCGTACAACCAATCTTTGATGCGATCGATTTAATCGCCGACCACTGCGATTCATGATCTTTCTGCTGCTCAAATACCAACCTTACCGCTCGTTCTCGTACTTCCGGTGAATAACTGATTTGATTCTTCATCTCTTCCTCCTCTCAAATCATTTTATCTCCGGAAATGCCGGGGCGATTCAATCGATGCATTACCGCGCTGGTTTTCAAGGTGGATCTGTTGCATTGGGACAGATTGAGCAATGCCAAATTCAAACAAAACGCGCAGTGTTTCGGCAAGCAGCTATTTCCAGAGATTGTCCCATGAGTGGGCAGGATTTCTCAAAACAAGATAAACACATCATGGCAACAAAACTCAAGCCATCCCCGATCGTGATAAAATCCCCTTCCCGATTCCGGATTAAAATAGTATCCGGATTTATCCACTTCACATTATGAAAAACAATTATCTTGAAAGAATATTGACCGCGCAGGTTTATGATGTCGCGATCGCAAGTCCTTTGGATCATGTCGTCAATTTATCCGAACGCATCCATAATCAGGTGCTATTGAAACGGGAGGATTTGCAGCAGGTTTTTTCTTTCAAACTGCGCGGTGCGTATAACAAGATGATCAAGTTATCACCCGCAGTGCGTAACCGCGGTGTCATTGCCGCTTCCGCCGGCAACCATGCGCAAGGTGTTGCGTTGGCTGCCAAAAAATTGAATTGCTCTGCTACCATCGTGATGCCGGTGACTACGCCGCAAATCAAGGTAAATGCGGTAATGGCGCTGGGTGCTACAGTTGCCCTGCATGGCGATTCCTATAGCGATGCCTATGAATACGCAGTCACACTGGCAAAAAAAGAGCAAGCCACGTTTGTGCATCCCTATGATGATCCGGATGTCATCGCCGGTCAGGGTACGATCGGGATGGAAATTTTGCGCCAGCATACGGGCACTATCCACGCCATTTTTGTGCCGATTGGCGGCGGCGGATTGATCGCCGGCATCGCGGCTTATGTGAAACGGTTGTATCCCAAAATCAGGATCATCGGTGTCGAACCGGTCGACTCGGATGCCATGTATCGTTCATTGCAAAGTGGCCGCCGCGTCAAGTTGGCACAGGTCGGTTTGTTTGCGGATGGCGTTGCGGTGCGGCATGTCGGCAAGGAAACTTTCCGGTTATGTCGCGAGCTGGTCGATGAAGTGATTTTGGTCGATACCGATGCCGTCTGCGCCGCGATCAAGGATGTGTTTGAAGATACGCGCACCATTCTGGAGCCTTCCGGCGCATTATCCATCGCCGGCCTTAAAACCTATGTTGCGCGCGAGAAAATCCTGCATAAAACATTAATTGCGATTGCATCCGGCGCCAATATGAATTTTGACCGTCTGCGTCATATCTCGGAACGCGCGGAAATCGGCGAGCAGCGCGAGGCGGTGATGTCGGTGACGATTCCGGAAGCACCGGGCAGTTTCAAGAAATTCTGTAATTTACTGGGCGCAAAAAGCATTACTGAATTTAACTACCGCTATGCCGATCCCAAAGTGGCGCATGTTTTTGTCGGCGTATCGGTACGCAATCAAGAGGAAACTCAGAAACTGATCAGCGAACTCAAACAAAGCGGTTTAGCGACCGAAGACCTGAGCAACAATGAAATGGCCAAACTGCACATCCGTCATTTAGTCGGCGGACGAGCGCATGACGTCAACAATGAGATTCTCTATCGCTTTGAATTTCCCGATCGCCCCGGCGCACTGATGAATTTCCTCAACAACATGAGCCATAACTGGAACATCAGCCTGTTTCACTATCGTAATCACGGCGCTGATTATGGCCGCGTGCTGATCGGTATCCAAGTGCCACCCGAAGAGAAATCCGCCTTCAAGGCGTTCCTGAATCAACTGGGTTATCGTTATTGGGACGAAACCAAGAATCCCGCCTATCAATTATTCCTCGCATAATTGCAAAAATCGCAATCCCTAAAAGACATCGTTTTCCAAGTCTTATTCTGTTTTTGACAGCAAGCCTCAGCGGCTATGCTACAACTTGACAGCAGTCAAGTCATTGTCACTAGCAGGCTATTGAAAAATGTTTTCGAGGCAGCCGACTAGCGGCAACACAGATAGTTTTAACAGCCTGCTAAAAGAATTCGAAGTTCAGATAAGCCCTATTGAGCCTGGAGAAACCGATGGAAGAGCATTTTTCTAAATTTAGACTGACAACCAGTATCGCCGCAATCAACACAAATTTACCCGCGATTACGTTACCGGTGAAGAAGAATGTTTCCAGACACATCTCCATCCTGAATAACAGCTGGATTCTGAGTATTGCCCTTACGGTTCTCATGCTCATTATTCTACTCACCATGAGCATCCGCGAACAACAAACCAAACACAACGCAGCTCGATCAGCAGTCATTTCACAACTACACATTCATCACTTGCAGCTATCGACAACCGCACAACAAACACTCGACGGTGACACAACCGCATTTACACAGTTACAAGATCATCAGCGCCAAATCAATCAATACCTCACGCTATTATCGCAAGGAGGCATCTATCGGCATGATAAAATCACCCCGATCGCCGATCATCCGTTTTCTGCAAACCTAGCGGCTTACCACAAAAATTGGCGACTTGAGGAAAAAAACGCCGATTTGATTTTGAACCACCAAGAATCCCTGATTAAGCTAAGTAACAGCGCCACAGCAATCAGTATTACTCATCACCAACTGACCAGACGCCTCGATGAATTAATCCGCCGCATGCTAGAGATCGGAAATTTGTCACATGAAGTGAGAACAATCGAAACGATCAAAGCGCATGCGCGCAATGTGGCAAGAAACATGAGGACGCTGTTCCCCAATGAATTGTCGCTGGCAGAAATTACCACACAGCTCGCTCAGGATCATGCACAAATCTCAGTCATCATACAAACCTTAAGCCAGGGCAACAATGGACTGGGAGCCGCTTCCGATAAAGATGAGACCATTCAGGATTTACTGTCCTATGTCTACGCGTTGCTGAGAAAATTTGATGATCACATGCATGGAGCTCAAAAAGAAATTACGCTCGCTATGGCTGCACAATCGGCTGTTCATCAGATCACGGATAACAATGAAACGCTATTGGACAGCATTAGAGAACTTGATCATGAATTGCAAGAACAAACCGCGCACACTGCATTTGTATTCAATAGCTTGGTTTTTCTGTTGAGCGCCGGATGGATTATCACCGCTATCTTTCTTGCCCGATCATTACGCCGAAATTCCTATCAGCAAGAATTAGTCAGCAGAAATGAAATCGTAAAAGCGCAGAGAGCCATTCAGACATTACTGAATGACATGAAAAAAATCGCCGATGGCGATCTGACCGTCCGCACGGATATCGCGCATCCGATGACCGGCGCGATTGCCGACGCCATCAATTGCACGATTGAGGAACTGCATACCCTGGTGGAACAAGTCAATCAGGCCAGCGCGCTAGTTGTGCAAGCATCCCATCAGGCGCAACATGTCTCATCCGGATTATTAACCGCCGCACAGCAGCAATCTGTGAAGATTGAGGAAACCACCATGGCCGTTTTAGGCATGACCGGATCCATCACCGAGGTATCGGATATGGCGACGGAATCTGCCAGAGTCGCCAAACAATCATTGGCCACTGCGGAAAAAGGTGCCTTGGCTGTGCATGAATCCATCGCTGGAATGAATGAAATTCGTACTTATATTCAGGACACTTCCAAGCGCATCAAACGTCTGGGAGAGAGCTCGCAGGAAATCGGCGAGATTGTCGCATTGATCACCGACATCACCGACCAGACCAATGTGCTGGCGTTAAATGCAGCCCTCCAAGCTACCGCCGCCGGTGAAGCAGGACATGGATTTACCGTAATTGCACAAGAAGTACAGCGTCTGGCCGAGCGATCCGCAGAAGCCAGCAAGCAAATCAGTGAATTGATCATCACCATTCAGGGTGACACACAGGATGCCATTGCCGCGATGGAAAGAAGCACGCTCGGTGTCGCCAAAGGCGCAAAGCGTTCCGATGCCGCCGGACGGGCTTTGGAAGAGATCGAAAATGTATCCAAACAACTTGCTCGGTTGGTTACCAATATTTTTGATGTGACCAACACGCAAACACAAGCAGCAAACAAGGTGGTAGCCAATATGGAAGAAATCCTTCATATTACCCGGCAGAATACGGAAGGAACCCGTCAGACCACAGCATCCGTCAAACAGATCACAGGCTTTGCATCCGAACTAAAAGCTTCCGTATCTAATTTTAAAGTCTGATTCTATTTTCAATTTCACGATGGATTGATAGTATTCAACAATGAGCGCTCAACCCAAACTTAACATTGCGTCGATTATCGGAATCAAGGAAGGCATTTATCAAGTCTTCGCCTTGATTGATCAGAACCTGGATGCTTATGGCCAGCAGCCGGATAAAATCAATCCGATCAGGGACTGCAAAAACTATATCCATCAATTGGATGGTTTGTTTGAGATGCTGGGATTAAGCAGTATTACGATCGTCAGCGATAAGATGGAGCAATTGGTCGAAGCGTTGATCAATAAAAAGGTTGCGCCTAGCGAACAGATTTGCGATGCGTTAAAACAATCTTCCAAAGCATTACGCTATTATTTGAATGAACTCATTGACGGCAAAGAAGAGAATCCGTTGCGTCTGTTTCCGGCTTATCGCGGATTGATGCAAGTATATGGATTTGAGAACGCACCTGAAAGTGATTTGTTTTTCCCTCGACTAACCGTCAATCCGGCATTAAAAGCGGAAGCAATGTCTATTGATGCGGCGACAGTGAAAATCTCAGCCAAACAGATCGGTACTGAATATCAGACCGGTTTGCTCAAATGGTTGCGTGATCCATCAAATAAAGATGGTTTACAGCAAATGACTGATGCATTAAATCAGATCGAAGCATTTCCCGGAAGCACCGAAGAACGCGCGTTCTGGTGGGTAGCCAGCGGTTTTATGGAAGATTTGCTGCAACAGGAAAGTAATCAAATCGATCTTTCAATCCGCCGTTTATGCGGAAAAATCGAACAAACCATCCGTCATCTCGCCGCTGGAACGCCCGGCAATACGTCAACGTTGCTGCGTGAATTGCTGTATCACATTGCCCACAGCGAATCGACCAATCAAAACATCACCAACATCAAGAACAGCTATGCTTGGCCAGGTCAAGCAATCGACGAAGAAACGCTGACACTCGAACAATCGGAAACATTGCAGCCTATTCTGGATCAGTTGCGTAGTACCCTGATGCAAACCAACGATATCTGGCGTGAATTTTGTGCAGGACAACAGGAAAGTTTGGTTTCATTGCTCGAATACACGGATTGGCTCAAGCATCTGGCACAGAAAACCGAATGTGCCCCATTGGAAAAATTAATCGATGTCATTGGCAATACCGTCGCTAATTTGCAGGATCAGCATCAAGACATGAACGAAGAGCTGGCGATGGAAATGGCCACCGCTTTATTGTTGGTTGAAAGTATCCTGGATGACTTTAACAAGTTATCGCCGGATTTACCCCAGCAAATCGACACACTCGCTTCCCGTCTGCATCAAATCACGATAGATCATCAAGGTTCTGATGAGTTATCAAATACGCCGGCATTCAATGCAGTAACCAGCAGAACACAGGAAAAAGAACTCCTCGCACAAGTCGCCCAGGAAATTCTGACCAATCTGGGACAAATTGAAAACATTCTGGATAAATTCTTCTTTGAGCCTGCTAAACGTTCGGAACTATCCACGCTTTCAAGTTTGTTCAAGCAGGTCTCCGGCGCTCTGGTCATCCTGGATCTGGAACGTGCCAATATGTTATTGGATCTTTGCTGGAGCCTGGTAGAAAAACTGTTGGAACCCGATTATGAAATCATTGAGACAGAGCAGATTCTGTTGGTCGACGGGTTAAGCAGTCTTGGTTTCTTCATTGAGTCCATAAGAAACGGACAACTTGACAGCTATCAGATTATCGAAGAAGCCATTACCCTATTCCAAATCGCATTGATTCCAGGCGGTGCGCCACTTCCGACACCGGCAACCACGGCTCAATCTGTCACCGAAACCGAAACCGAAACCGAAACCGAAACCGAAACCGAAACGAAATTTAATACGCACCCCATAGAAGCAATCGACACAGCAATCGATCCGGAGCTGCTCGGCATTTTCCTGGAAGAGACGGACGAAGTGCTAGCCAGTATCGCCGGTGATCTGCAAAATTATCAAACCAATTCTGCGAATGATGAGACACTCGAGGATTTGCGACGCTCGTTTCATACCCTCAAGGGCAGTGGTCGCATGGTCGGGCTGGATGAAATGAGCGAGGTGGCCTGGAGTCTGGAACAAGTTCTGCATCACTGGCTCACCGAAAAAATATCCGCTGCCGATCCACTCATCCATTTAATCACCCGCACACATCAAGCTTATAGCCAGTGGTGTAAAAACCTTCGCGAACAAGGCACAGCTGAGATTGATGCCGATGAATTATTGCTATTAGCAAAAGATCTGCTGAATAAAAAAGAAATCGCCGCGCCAATCAATCAGCCTGAAACAGAAGACATCAGCAAAGCTACGATTGAAACTGCATTTGAAGCGCCATTGGAAACTGTAGCGGAGAAACCGGCAATACCCGCAGTACCACCCGCAACGCAAGTAATCACCAAGTCGGTATCGCTTGTGCAATCTGCTCCAGATGTAACCGACAAGATCAATCAAGAATTACTCCCGGTATTCATTGAGGAAACGCAAGATATCATCCCGCAAATTGGTGGCAAATTGCGTGCCTGGCGCATGTTGCCACAAGACGAGGATATCCACCGCGCATTACTGAGGCTGCTGCATACGTTGAAAGGCAGCGCTCACATGACGGGAACCGTGCATCTGGGTAAATTGATTCATGCCATGGAAAGTCATGTGGAAACGGCTTTTCACACGCGTAATATTTCCGATTCTGCGCTGGATCAACTGGAAGCTGAATTTGACGTCATCAGTGGCAATATTGAGCAGTTGCAGCACAGTGAAATTCTCGCAACCACAACAGAGCAAGCTACGACCGATACTACTGTCGATACAACCACACCGGCACCTGAAAAGACAGAATCGCTGCAATCAAAAACTATCTTGCGCATTAATTCCGAACTGATTGATCGCTTGGTCAACGACTCCGGCGAGGCCAGCATTCTGCGTTCAAAAATTGAAACACAGCTCAATAATTTCAAGCAATCGCTGCAGGATCTGACTGAAAGCACAAATCGCTTGCACGATCAGTTGCGCGAAGTGGAAATCCAGGCGGAAACGCAAATGCAATCGCATCTTGCACAACAGCACGACAACGAACACGCCTTTGATCCGCTTGAATTTGACCGCTTCTCCCGTCTCCAGGAACTAACGCGGCTGATGGCTGAAAGTGTCGATGACATCACCACGGTACAAAAAAGCTTGCGTGTAACACATACTGCCGCTGAAGAAGCCACCGCGCAACAATCCGTGATCAACCGCCAGCTCCAGCAATCCCTGCTGCAAATCCGCACCATACCTTTTAGCAACTATGCCGAACGTTATTACCGCATCGCCCGGCAAGTGGCGGAAGATATGGGCAAAAAAGCTCATTTGGAAATCCACGGCGCGGAAGTTGAAATTGACCGCAATGTGTTGGAGAAAATCAATCCGCCGTTGGAGCACCTATTACGTAACGCCATCGCGCATGGTATTGAGGAACCGGCACAAAGACTACAAACCGGGAAACCTGAAATCGGACAAGTCGCCATTCAATTGCGCCAGGAAAACAACGAAGTCATCATCACCCTCAGTGACGACGGTCGTGGTCTGAATTTGCCACGCATCCGTGAAGAAGCGCAACGATTGGGCTTAATCCAGGGAAATGAAGTACTCGATGACGACAAGATCATGTCATTGATCTTCATGCAAGGTTTATCAACGACCGATGCCATCACCGGCATCGCCGGCCGCGGCATTGGCCTGGATATCGTCAAGAATGAAATTGCAATGCTGGGCGGGCGCATCGGTATCAATTCCGTACCAAACCAGGGAACAACGTTCACGATTTATCTGCCGCTTATGCTATCCGTAGCGCAAACCATGATGGTGCGCGCCGGCAAACAAATCTATGCCATTCCCGCGTTCATTGTTGAACACAACCGGGAATTCGATTCGGATACACTGAGGAAACTCTATCAGGATCATTGCATTGTATTCAATGGAAAAAATTATCCGTTTTCCCATCTCTCGCATCTGTTAGGCGAACCCGCTCATATTCCTGAAATCGCCAAGCACAGCCAAGTGCTGTTCCTGCATAGCGGCACCCAATACCTGGCAATCCATGTCGATGCGTTGCTGAGCAATACCGAAGTGGTCATCAAAAATACCGGCTCGCAACTTGCCTATGCGCCAGGCGTTGAAGGTGCCACTATCACCGGCGATGGCGAAATCATTCTGATCCTGAATCCGGTAAAACTGCTGCAACGCAACGACGTACAAAAAGTGCTCAGCATTCCTGCACCTGAACTCACTCCCGCCACTCAAAAGAAATCGGCTACCACACCCACCGTCATGGTAGTAGATGATTCACTGACGGTACGCAAAGTGACCTGCCGGTTGCTGGAACGCGAAGGCTGCGATGTGCTGATTGCAAAGAACGGCGCCGAAGCCATCCAAATACTCCAGGAAACTATTCCGGATGCCATGCTGATCGACTTGGAAATGCCCAAAATGAACGGCTTTGAATTGATCAAGAAGATCCGTGCCAATCCTGAAACAACCCATATCCCAATTATCATCATCTCATCCCGAACTGCGGAGAAACACCGGAAAATTGCTCAGGATTTGGGCGTTAATGTATTTCTGGGCAAGCCTTATAAAGAGGATGAGTTATTGAATTATTTGTCCGGGCTTATCAAAAAATAGCACCATAAAAATAAGGGCCGCATATAGCGGCCCTCTCATTTGGTGCATCTTTCTGCTTGTTAGCGTCCAGAGCACAAATCCCAATAGACTATTTCGTTGCATATTTTAATCGCGATCTATAAAATAATCAATCAAATCATATAGAAACCTTACCAACAACTGGAGAATATGCCATGTTGCATAAGATGTGTTATCGCTTGGCACTCGATTTAGGATCAACCTCATTGGGCTGGGCAATGATCCGATTGGATGCTGATCAGCAACCTTGTGCAGTCATCAAAGCAGGGGTACGTATTTTCTCAAATGGTCGTAATCCGAAAGATGGCTCCTCTTTGGCGGTAACACGCCGTGAAGCTCGTACCATGCGCCGCCGCCGTGATCGTCTGCTCAAACGCAAGGCACGTATGATGCGCACACTCATCGCATATGGCTTTTTCCCTACTGATGAAATACAACGTAAGACATTGGAAACGCTGGATCCCTATGCGCTACGTGCCAAGGGACTGAATGAAGCGCTTGCGCCATCTGAATTTGGCCGCGCATTGTTTCACATCAACCAACGGCGTGGATTCAAAAGTAATCGCAAAACAGACAAAAAAGATAACGACAGCGGTGCACTGAAAACCGCCATCAACACGCTTCGTGAAACACTCAAAACCGAGAACTGCCGCACGGTAGGAGAGTGGCTACATAAACGCAATGCAGCAGGTCAAACCGTTCGCGCCCGCTACCGTCAAAACAAAACCATCAAAGATGATGGCAAGGCGAAAATTGACAAGTATTACGATCTCTACATTGATCGCGCCATGATTGAGCATGAATTTGATGAACTATGGAGAAAACAGGCGGAATTAAATCCAGCATTATTCACTGAGGCGGCTCGCATCGACCTGAAAGATGTGTTGTTGCATCAGCGTCGACTTAAACCTGTCAAACCAGGACGTTGCACATTCATGCCCGAGGAAGAACGCGCGCCGTTGGCTTTGCCCAGTACACAACGCTTTCGCATGTATCAGGAAGTCAATAACCTACGTATTTTGCGGGAAGGTTTGAAAGAAGAAGCACTGACATTGCAGCAACGCGATGATCTGATTGCCGCACTAGAAAAAAACAACAAGCGCACTTTTACCCAAATCAAGAAATTGCTTGGCGTAGGTGGTGCAGTCCGGTTTAATTTTGAAGATCCGAAACGCGAAGAACTCAAAGGCAACACTACCAGCGCCATTCTCGGCAAAAAGGAACATTTTGGTGAAGCCTGGTTTACATTCAATGAAACCAAACAAGATGCCATTGTGTTGCAATTGGTCAAAGAAGAAAATGAAGCTCAACTTGTTCGATGGCTGCAAAACCAGACAGGTATTGATGAAAAACACGCTGAAGTGATTGCCAATATTGGATTGCCGGAGGGTTACGGCAGTCTATGCATAGAAGCACTCGCGCGTATTCTGCCGGAACTGCGCCGTAATGTGGTGACATACGATAAGGCGGTACAGGCTGCAGGTTTTGAACATCACAGCAAGCTCAATCGGAATGAGGAAATTCCCGGCATCACCTTCAAGCATGAAAGCATCGATCAGGAATCCGGCGAAATCAAAAAATTCCACATTCACAAGGAACTGCCTTATTACGGCGAATATCTGCAGCGCCACGTCGGCTTTGGCAGCGGCAAACCGGAAGATTCCATCGAAAAACGTTATGGCAAAATTGCCAACCCCACGGTGCATATCGGACTCAATCAAATCCGCGTGGTGGTAAATGCACTGATCAAACGCTACGGACACCCTAAAGAAGTAATTGTCGAAGTAGCACGCGACCTGAAGCAAAACAAGGATCAACGCGATGAGGAAAGTAGGCGGCAAACCGAGAATCAGAAACGTAACGAGCGGCTACGTAAGGATATTGCGGATATCCTGAGAATCAGCGAAGAACGTGTCCGTCGTGATGACATTGAGAAAATGATTCTGTGGGAGGAACTTAGCTTTGATCCCGCAGATCGCCGCTGCCCCTATTCCGGTGCTCAAATCAGTACCACCATGCTGTTGAGTGACGAAGTGGAAATTGAGCATATCCTGCCCTTTTCACAAACACTGGATGACAGCCTTAACAACAAAACGGTGGCCATGCGCCAGGCCAACCGTACCAAAGGCAATCGCACACCTTGGGAAGCTTTCGGTGCACAAAGTATCCCGAATTTTGACTATGCAGCGATTCTGGCCAGAGCTGAACTCATGCCCAAAGCGAAGCGCTATCGCTTTGCCGAAGAAGGCTATCAACGCTGGCTCAAAGACGATGCAGGCTTTCTGGCGCGAGCACTGAACGATACACGCCACCTGAGCAAGATTGCACGTGAATATATGAGCTTGATTTGCCCCAACACGCGTGTCATTCCCGGACGAATGACCGCAATGCTGCGCGCAAAATTCGGTCTGAACGATGTACTCGGTCTAAATGGTGAGAAAAACCGTAACGATCATCGCCACCATGCCGTCGATGCCTGCGTAATCGCCGTAACGGATCAGGGTTTATTACAGCGCTTTGCCAAAGCCAGCGCCAGTGCGCGTGAACAACAACTCAATCGCCTCGTGGAAAGAATGCCTTTGCCGTGGGAGAGTTATCGGGAACATGTGCAACGCGTCATTGACGCGATTTGGGTTAGTCATAAACCGGATCACAGCCACGAAGGCGCAATGCACAACGACACAGCCTATGGTCTACGAGGCAACGGAAAAGTCAGCTTTCATAAAATGGTGGAAGGAAAGCGTGAACATATTGAAGACAACCTTAAAATCATCGAGATTACCGATGCAAAAGCCACAGATCGGCATGGTCTGCTCCCCACTGGAAAGCCAAGACCATACAAAGGCTACAAAGGTGACAGTAACTACTGCATTGAGATCGTGCGCAATGAAAAAGGTAAATGGGAAGGCGAGGTTATCTCTACTTTTGAGGCTTATCAGTTGGTACGTAAATATGGTGCAGCGCAGCTTCGACACTCAGATCTGAGTGTCAGCGGGAAGCCATTAGTGATGCGACTGATTCGCAATGATTTTATTCGGCTAGTACTTGAAGGTGTAACAAGAACGCTACGTGTTTGTAAAATGAGAGAAGATGGGCAGATTGCGCTGGCAGATGTCACTGAAGCCAATGTTGATGCTAGAACCAGAATCAAAGAAATTTCCTATGTGCTTAAAACAGGTAGCTCTTTACAAAAAATCAAAGCACGCCGCATTACCATTTCCCCTATTGGCGAACTCCGTGATCCAGGATTCAAGGAATAACCCAAATGATCGGTCGCATCATAGAAGTGGCGGATGACCGGCGGCATCTGTTTCTCTCGCGAGGTTTCATGGTGGTCAAAGATACCGAAGGTGAGCGCAAGGAATTGGGGCAAGTACCGCTGGATGATATTGCGGCTGTTATCGCCAACGCACATGGTTTGAGTTATACCAATAATCTGTTGGTGGCACTGGCCGAACGCTGCGCACCGTTCGTGCTATGTGCCGCCAATCACAATGCAGTCGGCATGGTACTGACGATCGATGGCAACTATCAACAAGCAAAACGATTCGACGCACAACTTGCTGCGAGCCAACCACTCAAGAAGCGTCTTTGGGCGGAAATTGTCAAGTCAAAGCTTCAGCAACAGGCTGATGCACTTGAAGCTGCGGGGGCACCATTTATTCCCCTATCCGCTTTAGTCCGAAAAGTACGTTCGGGTGATCCCGATAATTTCGAAGCTCAAGGCGCACGTCGCTACTGGGGGCTTTTGTTTGGGGATGATTTCCGCCGTGATCAACAAAGTGATGGCCTGAACGCCATGCTCAACTACGGTTATACCGTTTTGCGTGCAACCACCGCGCGTGCTGTGGTTGCGGCAGGATTACACCCGACTATTGGCTTACATCATAGCAACGAAGGCAATGCAATGCGCTTGGTCGATGACCTCATGGAGCCTTTTCGTCCTGTAATCGATCTGAAAGTCTGGCAATTGCATCAGCATGGCGAATCCCGGGTAACACCGGAAAGTAAACGTGAATTGGTAAGAACGCTATACGATGATATGCAAACCAGTGCAGGCGCAACGCCTCTGATGGTCTGTACACAGAAACTTGCCACTTCACTGGCGCAAGTTTTTATGGGGGAAAGAAATAAGCTGGATTTACCCTTGCCGGGGTTGCCGCTCGACCTTGCTGCATCATTCCTGGAGGATTAACGTGCTATGCTTTCCGGATATCGCTTAATGTGGATCATCGTCATGTTCGACCTACCCGTCGTTGAAAAAACCGAACGCAAAGCCGCCACAGATTTCCGCAATACTTTATTAGACATGGGTTTTGAGATGTCGCAATTTTCTGTTTACATGCGCTTCTGCAGCAGCCAGAGTCAGATTGATACTTACTGCACGCAGGTGGAAAAAAGCTTGCCTACAGGTGGTAAAGTGAACATTCTGCAATTTACCGACAAACAGTATGAGCGCATCATCACTTTTCGTGGAAAAGCCAAACAGCCGAGCAAAAAATCACCCGAACAATATGAACTCTTTTGATAAGCATTGCGATTTCTTCACTTGCATGCACATTAACTCTATTAGCAATCATAGAGTTAATGTACAGCTAGTTTAGCATATTGGGATTTGTGCTCTGACCGGAACATCACCACCGCTCATGATTGTCGCGCATGCAGTTTAGCATATTGGGATTTGTGCTCTGACCGGAACAGAACGAACAACCTTGATGTGCTGCCGGCTAGTTTAGCATATTGGGATTTGTGCTCTGACCGGAACTCAATGGTGTTACTCAATACGACATGGTTCAGTTTAGCATATTGGGATTTGTGCTCTGACCGGA
>JAGNZK010000015.1 GCA_017984435.1 Nitrosomonas sp.
CCAGTTCATCCAACCGTTGGCGAAATAAGTCATTGTTCTCTGGCGTGCGCGGTTTTGGTCCCATGTAACTCTCGCTAAATTTGCAGGAAATTGCTGCAATTTTACCAAGAACTGGTGAATTTAACCGTTCAAATTTATCTATTCATTACATAAAATCACATCGTTATGGGTTATTCAGAGCGGACTACTTAAGAAATTTGCGATAGCAACGAAATTTTCCACTGACAAATTCTCTGCGCGTAGTCCGGAATCAATCCCTAAAGCACTAAAATCATCAGTTTTCAAATAATGATGCAGCGTATTACGCAGTGTTTTGCGGCGTTGTGAGAATGCCGTTAGAACAATCTGTGAAAATAATGCTTCATCGTTTGCATTCATGGATGATTTATGACGTGGAATCATATGTACGATAGCCGATTCAACTTGTGGTATCGGTCGAAACGATGCCGCCGGAACGCTGAAAACATATTCCATATCAAAACGGTATTGCAACATGACGGAAAGACGTCCATAGTTTGATGTTGCAGGCATTCCGACCATACGTTCCACAACTTCTTTTTGCAGCATGAAATGCATGTCCAGAATATGTTCCGAAAATTGACTCAGATGAAACAATAGTGGTGTTGAAATGTTGTACGGTAAATTGCCGACTATGCGGAGTTTGTTGCCAAACGTGGAAAAATTAAATTTCAGTGCATCAGTCGAATGAATGGTCAGTTTCTCTTGTGGAAATTCCTTGTACAGTCGATCAACGATGTCGCGGTCGATCTCTACCACATCAAGATGATCAACCACTTGTAACAAGGGTCTTGTTAGGGCACCAAGACCTGGCCCGATTTCAATGATTTGATCATGCTTTTGCGGGTAAATCTCGGCAATAATTTGAGAAATAATCTGTTGATCAACCAGAAAGTTTTGGCCGAAACGTTTACGGGGATTATGGTGCATTACGAAGGAATGATACTTGGTTCTTAGCCAATTGTATGGCCATTTCAATAGCGGCAAGTAGACTACTTGCATGTGCACGTCCTGTTGCGGCCAATTCCAGCGCAGTGCCATGATCCACCGAAGTGCGGATAATCGGTAATCCTAATGTGATGTTAACACCGCCGCCAAAACTGGCATGTTTCAGTACCGGTAAACCTTGGTCATGATACATGCTAAAAACACAGTCAACTTGCTGGAGTTGTGTAGGATTAAATAAAGTATCCGCCGGAACGGGGCCGGTCAGGTGCATGCCTTCGGCTCGCAACTTATTGAGTGCGGGAATAATGATATCGATTTCTTCACGACCTAGATAACCGGATTCACCAGCGTGTGGATTCAAGCCTGCAACGGCAATATGTGGCTTATCCAGCATAAAACGTGTGATCAAGTCTTGGTGAATGATGCGTAATTTGTTTTCTATGCGATCGGCTGTAATGGCTGCTGCAACATCCTTGAGTGGTAAATGCGTGGTGGCCAGCGTTACGCGCATACCGCCACCCACCAGCATCATCACAACCGGGCTTTGCGTCAATTCCGCTAAATATTCCGTATGTCCGGTAAAAGAAATGCCGGCATCATTAATTACCCCTTTATGCACCGGTGCGGTAACCATGCCATCAAATTGACCTGATTTACAGCCCTCAACAGCTTTCTGCAGTGTTGCCAGAACATAGTGCGCATTGGCTGGATTCAATGCGCCAGGTATGGCTAGCTCGGTTAGAGGAATATGTAAAACTTGCAGGCTACCTATTTGGTGTTGATCGAGAGCGGTTGTAGAAGTATCAATGAGTTTTAATGGAAGCTTGAGTTGCTGTGCACGTGCCAGCAGTAGTTCACGGTCAGCGATGACTACCAGCTTACATGGCAGTGACTGCTGTGCCATTTGCACACATAAATCGGGGCCGATTCCGGCAGGTTCGCCAGCGGTCAGTGCTAATGTGGGGATAAAATGATGATTCATTACTCATCATCCAGGCGTAGTTCAACATAGGCTTGGTCGCGTAATTGTCGTAACCACTCCTGGACAACTACATCGGCCTTACGTGTTCGTATCGCTTGTCGTGCCGCTTGTCTGCGTCGATCAAGACTGATATCTTGTGAACGGCGCTCCAGTACTTGGATCACATGCCATCCAAATTGTGATTGCACGGGTTCACTGATCTGTCCAGGTAGTAATTTATTCATGGTTTGCTCAAATGCAGGCACAGTATCGCCCGGTGAAAGCCAACCAAGGTCTCCGCCCGATGTAGCGCTGGTATCTTCAGAATACAGTCTGGCAAGCTCCTCAAAAGCCTCGCCTCGATCAAGTCGATCTTTAAGCTGGTTAATTTTGAGCTTGGCATCACCTTCAGAAGTCAATTCATTAATTTTAATCAGTATATGGCGTGCATGTGTCTGGTCGATGATCACTGTGGGCGTTTCTTGAGTACGCCGACCAAGCAGCTTGAAAATATGAAAACCAGATGGACTCTGTACGATAGGTGTTAAATCCCCGGGTTGAAGCGGTGCTAGTAATTCAGCAAATTTAGGTCCCATTTGACTGATAGGGCGCCAATCAATGATGCCTCCTTTCAAAGCGTCAGCAGCATCTGAAAATTCAGCCGCGACTTGAGAAAATTCCACGCCTTGTTGCAGTTTTGCCAATGCCATCGTAGCACGCTCACTTCTTTGTTCGATTTGACCGGAATGCATATGTTCCGTGACCAGTATCAAGATATGGCCAAGACGATATTCATCGTTACCTACAGCGGATGTTTCCTGAGTGCGAAGAAAATTATCAACTTCTCCTTCAGTGACATTCACTTGATGCTTGATTTCTCGTTCCTTGAGTCGTGCCATAATCATTTCACCACGAATTTCCTCGCGGAATTTATTGAAACTGATGCCATCTTTTTCGAGTACAGCAAAGAATTCTTGTAAAGATAATTTATTTTCTTCAGCAATACGATGGATTGTTTCATCGATTTCACTTTCGCCAACTGACAAACCGACTTCTTGGGCGTGTTGTAACTGGACTCGTTTGGTTACAATCGATTCCAGCACTTGGTTTTGTAAGGTGTGTTGATCAGGCAATTGAATGCCTTGTAATTGCAATCGATCAACGGCTGTTTTGATAGCCTCATCAAGCTCCTGCCGGGTAATGGCATCTTCATTGACAACAGCCACGATATGATCGATTGGTTTTGCAGCGGGAATCGGTTCCATTTCTTGTGCTGTGATATGTGCGGGTATTAATATTATTAACAGCAGAAAAATGCAGGAATAATTTCGTTTATGCATAAAATGGATAATACTCGATGAATAACGATAGATGGCGCTGATAATCAATGAACGCTGGTATATCCTGGAATACTTTGCTGGAGTACTTGTAATGGGTTATTGCCGATTCCCATCAATCCTTTCAGCTCCAGTTGCACAAAAACTGCGGTGGTGGTAGTTTGCGTCGCCGTTGTCAACCGTTGCATGACAAACCGTAAAGCCCAGCAGCACGCGTTATATTCAAGACCTGCCAGCCCTGCCAGTATTTTGTCATCTTTCAGTGAATAATTTACCCGTGTAACAGCATGCCAGTTTCCGGCAATTGGCCATTGGAGTGAGGTGTCCACTTGCTCTATCACATCTCGTGTAAACCGATAACCGAGATTCAACACCTTACCAGCATCCGGTTGATAACTGATGCCGGTACGAACTTTCTCGATCCACAGTTTGGATTCGTCCATTTGGATATTGGAATCCGTACTGATATGCTGTGTTAAACGCCCGGATATGGCGGCGATAAAGTCGGATTTTCCACTGGTAACTTGGGGAGGGAGTAGTTGTATTCTGGGATCGGTAAAATTGACTTGTTGGCCTACGGCCAGCCGCAAACGCTCAATGCCCGTTTCCTGCTCAACAAAGCGCGATGTCAATGCGACGACAACGCGATTGGCGTCATTAATGCGATCACCGCCGCTAAACCGGTTTTCGGTGAGCATTTGCGCAAAACTGAAATCATTGACCGCGGAATCAAAATTGGGCAAATAGCTTTGATTCCGGTAGGGAACATAGGTGTAAAATACGCGCGGCTCCAGTGTTTGAACAAATTTCCTGCCGCCTAAATCCAGATGCCGATCAAATGCGATACCGCTATCCAGGCTGAAAATCGGAATGGTACGGTCAATGTTTTCTCCTTTATGCGTGGCTTCCACAGGCGCTTTATCCAGACTGTAGTTTGTGTAATGCAATCCAAACTTAGGAATGATAAAGCCATATTCATTACGCAACGGTACACTGACGTTGGGATAAAATACCAGACGCTTCCCATCAACCTCGGTCGGATGATAAAAATTTGTCCAACTGCCGTTAAGCTCAAAATCCATTTTGCCTACATTGCGCTTAATAGCATTCATGGAGAAGTGAGGTAGTCGTTCATAAGGTGAAACAAACAATGCCAGGGGATCCTGGATAGTTTGAAAACGTTGTGCAAATCCAGTAAAACTGATCGTACCATTTGCGCCTAATCTTCCGTTATAGGTAACGCCGCCTTGTTGTGACAAATTGGTTAAGCTGGTCTGGGCAAGATTCGGCGTGAGCTCGCGAAAATAGCGATCATCGGAAACTTGATTGTAATTAAGAAAACCCTGCCATCCTTTGCCGATATTTTGTGTATGGGTGTACAAAATACCCCAACGGGTTTGATTGGTATTGATATCATGGGGAAGAATGTCGAACAACAGATGACCGTTCATGTTGTTATTACCCATATACCGTAATTCGTTACTGAGCAGGAAGCCACGCATGGTCATAATACGTGGCGCTATGGTGGCATCAATGTTAGGTGCGATATTGAGATAAAATGGCAACGCGACATCGAATCCGGTCTTGACGTTATAACCCGCAACAGGTGCGAGAAGCCCTGATTTACGTTTGCCGCTATAGGAAAAATCTATCCAGGGTGAGTACAGTATGGGCGTATCTTTAAACATAACGCTGACACTACGTGCGGTACCCACTTCTTTTTTGTTATCGATTTCCAGTTCTTTTGCACGGATATACCAATCGTGGTTACCCTCAGGGCAAGTGGTGTAACTGGTTTCTTTCAAACGATAGTTATCTTTGCCTTCAAATAACAAAAGACTGCCGGCGCCACGTCCTTTTCCATCTTTGATATAGTAGCGGGGCTCCGACATACGGCCTTCTTCAGTTTGCAGATTGAACTGCAAATCATCTCCCTTCAGAATATCTTTCGGTCTTTCTAAACGTACATTTCCTTCTACCTCAGTGTCGTCGGTTGCTTGAAAGTATTTCATGCGATCGGCGGTCAATATTTTATCCTCATGATGCAATTCTGCATTGCCAGTCGCTTCGGTTTCCTGTTTGTAATAACCGGTAATGCGATCGGCCTCAATGAATACCGGTTTTTTTTGTGGTTTGATGATTGATTTTTGTTCGCTTTCTACTTGAGTGGACAGCTCATCACACAATCCAGCCAGCGGTAAAGCAAGCAATATAAACAAAATGGATATAATTTGCAGGCATTGTATATTCATTATGAAATGATCATTCCGGGAATTAAAAAACTTAAACAAAATATACTTTTCCTATTCCCATGATGACAAATTGATCGATTGTATTAATTGCACGAAATTGCTCAAATAAAAAACAACAGCGGATTAGCGCGGATGAAAGTGATGCTGATAGAATCAATTATCAATGCGCCATTTTTTTATTAGCTATAATTATAGATTCATCCGAATACTTGACCAGTATTATTTATTCAGAAAAATAGCGCATTGTACTATTTCTTTTAACAGGTTATCTATCGGAGACGTGTTTATGGTAAGAAAATTGGTAAACAATACACCAAGGCTCATTAAATCCATTGAAGTCTGTATTATTTTTCAGTTATAGAACTAGCCTATCGAAGACACCCGTATAATCGCGAAAGGTTTGCCATTTTTACTGTGATACGATCATAACCCTATATTTCCTGGGCGATGCCAGAAAATATAAGTACCTATAAAGTCAAGTATAAGTTTTGGTTGGGTCTCTGATTTCCTTATTTTATGTTTGATATTCAGTCAATTTTTTCTCCCGATGGTGTTCTGTCGCGCCATATTGCCGGATTCCGCATGCGTACTCAGCAGTGGGAAATGGCCCAAGCAATCGCTGATACCATTGCAAAACATCAGGTTTTAGTCGCTGAAGCGGGTACAGGTACGGGCAAAACACTGGCTTATTTGGTGCCCGCTTTGCTGGCAGGTGGCAAAGTTATTATTTCCACAGGAACAAAAACATTACAAGATCAGCTTTTTAAGCGCGATATCCCAAATGTGCGAGCAGCACTCAAAGTGCCGGTCACTATTGCGCTGTTAAAAGGCCGGGCCAATTATATCTGCCATTATCACCTGGAAAGAAGTTTGCAAGATATGTACCTTAGTTTTATCAATCGCGATGAAATTCAATATCTGCAACAGATAGAACGTTATGCCAACACTAGTAAAAATGGCGACAAAAGCGAGCTCAGCGAAGTCCCTGAGAATGCGGCAATCTGGCAACACGTCACGTCAACTCGCGATAGTTGTTTAGGTTCGGAATGTCCCAGCTATAAGAAATGTTTTGTTATGGAAGCACGTAAGCAGGCTTTGTCAGCCGATGTGGTGGTGGTTAATCATCATTTGTTTTTTGCGGACGTGATGCTACGTGATGAAGGTTTATCAGAATTGCTACCTGCTTGCAATACAGTTATTTTCGATGAAGCGCATCAATTACCGGAAACAGCCAGCTTATTTTTTGGCGAGTCCGTCAGCACCAGCCAGTTGCTGGATCTGATGCGTGATGCCAAGATGGAGGCGATTCAAGCCGCGGGAGACTTTATTGCATTGCCTGACGCTATTGCAGCAGCGGAAAAAGCGGTGCGTGATTTGCGTTTGACGATTGCAGAGGACAATACGCGATTGTCACTGGTGGCGATAAGGCAGAATAGGGGGTTTAGTGACGTGCTGGATAATCTGCTGGAGAAGCTGGCGGCACTCGCAAAGCTGCTGGAAAGCCAGGCGGAACGATCTGAAGGATTAGAGAATTGCTGGCAGCGGACCACCCATCATTTACAACTTATGCAACGCTGGCGTGATGAAACTGAAATGAAAGACCATGTGCGCTGGATTGAAGTCTACAACCAAGCCTTGCAATTGAACGCGACTCCGTTGTCAATCGCTGAAATTTTCCAGAAACAGATGATAACATCGCCGCGAGCCTGGATTTTTACCTCTGCCACTCTGTCGGTTAAAAAGGATTTCTCCCATTACAATGACGAAATGGGATTGACGGCAGCGCAAACAGCTTGCTGGGAAAGTCCATTTAATTTTGCTGAACAAGCATTACTTTATGTACCCACCGGTCTACCGGAACCGCATGATAAAACCTATACCGATCAGGCCGTACAAGCGGCGCTCCCGGTATTACGCGCCAGTCGCGGACGTGCTTTTTTTCTGTGTACCAGTTTGCGTGCGATGCAACGTGTTTATGAATTATTGTTATCCGCAGAACAATTGGACTTTCCTTTGTTATTACAAGGGCAGGGTTCGCGTTCTTATATGCTGGAACGTTTCCGCGAGCTGGATAATGCCATTCTCATTGGTAGTCAATCTTTCTGGGAAGGTGTTGATGTGCGCGGTGAAGTATTGTCATTAGTAATTATTGATAAGCTTCCTTTTGCGCCGCCTGATGATCCGGTGCTTTCAGCGCGTATTGAGAAAATGAATAGTGAAGGACGTAATGCCTTCATGGAATATCAATTGCCACGTGCTGTGATTAATCTGAAGCAAGGCGCCGGCCGTTTGATTCGGGATGAAGCGGATCGGGGCGTATTGATGATCTGCGATCCACGCTTAACGACTAAAGCTTATGGTAAACAAATATGGCAAAGCTTGCCACCGATGAAACGCACACGAGAATTAACGGAAGTTGAGCATTTCTTTAATGCTGACCGGAATTAAAACTGCAAAGTGTGTTATATGGTATCCATGTATCAATAAGGAGAGAGTATGCAACCTATCACTGTGGCAGTGGTTGAAATTAACCAGGATCAGCATATCCCGGTAGAAAAATTTGTACGGCAGAATCAAACCAATGTCGAGTTATTAACGGATACCCAATCGAATTACGCTAATCATGTGGAACGAAGATTCGCATCACGTCATAGTGTTACGCCGGTTGAGAATGCGATAGCCCGGATAAAGCGCTTAAACCCAAGAGTTTTATTAGTCAATGCCAATAAATCAGTTGATGCGTATGGTGATTTGTTGCTGGCTTTGCAGTATCAATGCCCAGATACTCAAGCTATTTTAATTATTGATGAAGCAGTGGCTGAAGAAAATTACCTGATGCAAATGTTGGCAAGTGGTGCACGTGGTTTTATACCGAATAATCTGGATGCACTCAATTTCTCTAAAATTGTCAGCGCAGTCGATCAAGGCGAAGCCTGGGTGTCGCGCAAGATGACCGGGAAAATCATGCATGAGATAGTTTCCGCATCTCGCTGTGATGCCTCAGGGGCTGATTTTGATTCTCCTAGCTAGTTCCGGCAAAGAAATTATTTCTCGCTGGGAGCAAGGCCTATTTGGTTTCTTTCCAATATATTCCTCTCATAGTTTTGTGTCCTTAACTGAGAAATTAATGAAACTAGAACCTGAGGTTCTTTTACTTGATTATGAATTACCAGGTTTAAAAAATCAGCAATCCATTGTGGAATTAATAAACTTGAGGAGAGAAATCAAAATCGTAGTGTTTACTCCCGAGTTGCCTAATGAGATTGAGTGGGAATTATTTAAAGCAGGTATAAAGGGTTGTTGTCAAAACAATATGCAATCCGAGCAGGTAAGACGTGTCATCAGTGCGGTTTTACAGGGAGAATTATGGATTCGTCGTACGCTGACCAATCAAATCTTGAATGAATTGATCAAAGTTACTCATGAAAAACATCGAATTGAGCAAGCCGTCAATGATTTGTTAGAGAATTTAACTCGTCGGGAGTATGAAATTGCCATGTTGGTGGGGCGTGGGGAGAGTAACAAGAAAATTGCGCAACAGTTGGCTATCACCGAGAGGACGGTAAAAGCGCATTTAACAGAAATTTTTCGTAAATTACACATCTCAGATCGAATCAAATTAGCATTGATTATGAAAGATGCTGTCAAGTTGCCATAGCACAATATCGGTTGAGTTAACTATATTATTCCTTTTATGTATTTTACCAAATCCTTTTAGTGATCCAGGGTTTCAATAAAAAACCCAGCGTGCCAAAAGAGAAGGGAGTGGAATGGCACACTGGGTTACTGCGGGTACATATAGTCCCTTTCCAGCCATCCGGCTAAGCGAAGAACGCTCTGACTGGTGCGGTTTGATCTTAAAAGGAGAAGTGATTATTCACCAATTTTTCCAATTCATCTGTGCGGTAGCGCACTAATGCTTGTCAAAGTCAGGAAAGATCTCTTTAATGTAGTACAGGTCGGTAGTATAAAGCTGCTCTATATCCATGCATTCATGCGGCATATTTTTGGCAAGGAGATAATGATATGCTGTTTATTAATACAAAATAGCCATAGTCATATTGCCGGGTAGAATGTTTTTTAATAGTTTTCCTTAGAAAAAAACAATGGTTTCCCCAATATTCATCATAGTATTGACTCAGATAATATGCTTCCATGTTGTTCTACTTGGAGTTCCTATCATGAGTATAGAATTGAGAAAATATCTTGTAGTTTTGCCTCTGCTTTCTCTATTGGTTGCGTGTGCACAACTGGGCCAGTTAGAAGTACAAGATGCTGACGGTAGAAAGCTGGCACAGAATGCAAAAACTTATAGTGATCATGATAAGTTGGCCAATTACTATGACGATGTAGTCAAAGAAATGGCTACAAAAGCTGAAGAAAAAAAGAAAGCCTTGCAGAATTATGAAGATAAAAGCCAATACTATGGGAGAGGAGGGCAGGATTTCCAATCACATGCCACGGCCAATTTGCGTTATTACGAGCAAGCTGCGCAAGAAGCACAAAAACAGGCTCATTTTCATCGAAAAATAGCAGTAGAATTGTTGCAACGCGAATATGCCAAGCCAGCAGAAATTCATGATCAGCAAAACAAGCGTACAATTAAGACCAAGAAAAGTTCGAACTCAAATAACCTGTAAAACGCCTATAAAATTCAGTAAAGATAAAGATCCTGGTTTTATTAGGTAATAAGAGTTCAATAAGAATTATTTGATTTCCAACACTAACTCCTCAAAGCGCCCTCGGTTTTATAGCCCTGGGCGTTTTGCTTTTCCTGCAGTGGCTTTTACAAGAAAAAGTATTCGAAATAATCATAGATTCTTCTACAAAGCGGAATACGTTTCTAATGGTTTCTCTTAATAAAGAATAATAGTTTCCCCGGTATGCGCCATTGTCTTGACTGAGATAAGGTGCTGCCATCTTTGAAAAGAAAATTTTAGAAAATGAATCGTACAGCAAAAAATAATAATTATATGCTATACATTTGGATAGGGATTCTGTTTCCGATTCTGCTGAATTTGAGTAATGCACATGCGAATCGTATGACAAATTTGCTCAAGGAAAATGGCTTGGAATTGGGCGGTTGGATTAACGGTGGCGCGATCTACAATGCCAATAATCCATCGGATGGCTTCAATGGTGCTGTTACTTTTGCGGATCGAGCCAATCGATTTCAGTTAAATCAGCTCAATATTTTTTTACAGCGTAACGTGGAATCAGAAGGCAAGAAATGGGATATTGGCGGTCGTTTCGATTTCTTATTTGGAACAGATGCTATTTATACACAGGCTTTTGGTATATCAGCCTTCGATGAGAATACCGGTGAACCATCGGACAGAGGTAATTGGGATCTCAATTTGTGTTGTAAATCAACTCGTACTTATGGAATTGCACTTCCTCAAGCTTACCTTGAAGCTTACCTGCCGGTCGGAAATGGTCTCAATATTAAAGCCGGTCATTTTTATTCACCGCTTGGTTATGAAACTGTCCCTGCTCCCGATAACTACTTTTACACCCGTGTTTATACGCTTAACAGTGGTGAACCGTTCACGCACACAGGCTTACTAGGCAGTTATACAATCAATCAAAATTGGGCAGTTCAAGGTGGAGCAACCACGGGCAGTGCGACCGGTGGTTGGGATGGCGGTTTTGATAAACAATTAGATAACTGGGGAGGATTAGCCAATATTCTCTGGAACAGTAATGATCAGAAAACCTCGGTAGCACTGGGTGGAACGTACGGACAAACAGCAGTTAATGAGCCCTGGATAATGTACAACACTGTCTTGCAGCATTGGATCACACCCAAGACCCACATGGTCTTACACCATACTCATGGCTGGGCAAGTAACATTAACCTGCCCGGAGGAATTCAAAATGCAGCCTGGTATAGCATCAATACACACCTGACATATGATCTTTTCCGTGATTTGTCTATAGGTATACGTACTGAAAGATTTCATGACCGGAATGGCTGGCGTGTTTTTTCACCTTACCGGATACTTTCGGCTCTGAATAACAGAGGGATTAGTTTTGCAGGCAATACACCTTTTATCAGTGCACCGGCAGATTATTACGCAATCACGTTGGGTATGAATTGGAAACCAGCGAAGCGATTGAAAATTGACTGGAAACCGATGCGCAATATCATCATCCGTAAAAACATTCGCTACGACAGGGCAGACGGCATCGATATGGCATTCCGCCCGTTTGATGGCAGGAAGGATCAATTTTTGTTCTCGTTGGATGCCACGATTCCTTTCTAATTCAAGTCAATAAGATTAGCGATAATCTGATAAGCCCACTTCGATTTTAGAATGTAAAATTCTCAATAATCCGACCTTTATTTGCTTGATCAGAAATTGAATGTGATGCACTCAAAGGTTATTTCTGATATCAAGTTGTAGTCAGGTAGTACTTGCATCTATGTGTCTCGCGTCAATTATCATGACCGATTACACGACAATTATGATGAGGTGACTGATGAGAAAGCCTATTTGATATGCTGGAGAACGATGTTTATTCTGAATCCGTGGCGGAGGCGGTGAGATTCGAACTCACGGTAGAGTCACCCCTACGGCAGTTTTCAAGACTGCTGCCTTAAACCGCTCGGCCACACCTCCTTTTCTTGAAGCGCGTATCATACCGTTTGGCGCATTTTTTGGCTAGGTATTGTAGATGTAAATTTTTATATACTGATGTGTGGAAAAGCTAAGGTGAAGCAAGCAAGTATTAATATTACGCGAATTCAATCCCAAATAGAACCCAAACATGATTTGTTTGCGTTAATGGCCGACACTCAGCCAGTAAAACCCTAATGCAGGCACTGTCAGTTTGTTATCCTGCACAGGTATAATCTCGCCCGCGATCAGATCCCGGAACTGATTGAGGTGAGAGCCACCAATACCGATCATTTCCTTGCACTCAATAAAATGGGGTTGGATGTCAAAATTTGCCACAACCAGTACGGGATTTGAAGCATCGCGCAAGGTAAAGCGCGTAAATGCAAAAATATGCTCATCGTTGGTTTTAAGCAGGAACCGATTGTTGAAATCCGCAAATCCCGGAATTTCCTTGCGAATGGCAATAAGCTTTTTTAGTGCATTGAATACCGTGTATTCAATCGTGCCAGGCTCATGACGCTTCTCTGCCCGCTGCCAGTCAATTTTTGGTCGATTGACCCAGCGGCTATCAAGGTTTCGTGAGACATTATCCCTATAACTATAGTCATTCAAGGTGCCTAATTCATCCCCATAATACATCAGTGGTATGCCACCGAAGCTCAGGATGAGGCCATGCAATAACAATATCTTAGAAATGGCCTGATCAACACTGGCGGCATCGCCGCTGTGCATTGCTTTTTCCAGCCCCACCAATGAAGCCAGCGAACCAGCAATGCGGGCATCGCCATTGCGCTTATTCTCGCCAAAGGCTATGCCACGCGCATCCGAACCTTCAAACCCGCCAGTATAATAGTCAATCAGAAAACGGCGGTGCGCTTTCGGTTCATAACCCACGGCAGCAATATCGGTATCATCAAAACCCAAACCGATATCATCATGACAACGAATATAATTAAGCCAAGTTGCACGTTCCAGTTTAGCCGGTAAATTCTGAATGCTTTGCCATAACAATCGGGTATTCTTCGTCGCCACCGCATCCCATAGCAACGCCATGAAAGTTGCGTTGTAGGCAATCTCGCATTCCTTGGCATTAATGGCATCTTCACCAAAATATTTGATAACTTCTACTGGTGCCACAATAGCTTCTGCAATAAACAAAACTGCCGGCGCACTGACTTGCACGCAATCCTTGAACAATTGCAGTATCAAATGTGCTTCGCGTTCATTTTGGCAAGTGCTGCCAATCTTTTTCCACAAAAATGCCACTGCATCCAGACGAATGATGTCGACACCTTGATTACTCCAAAACAAGATAATATCCAGCATCTCGATAAACACCGTAGGATTGTGATAATCAAGATCCCACTGGTAATCATGAAACACTGTCATCACCCAGCGTTGCATGTCTTCATCCCAGATAAAGTTACCGGGCGCTGTTTGTGGAAAAACTTCTGGCATTGTTTGCTCATACATATCAGGATCTTCCCTATCTGGAAACGTATAGTAATAAGCCTGATAATTCGGATCTCCCGCCCGAGCCTTTTGTGCCCATTCATGTTCGCGGGAAGTGTGATTGACAATCACATCCAAGGTAAGCAAGATATCTCGTTTTCGTAGATCAGCCACCAATATAGCAAGTTCTTCGTTGTTACCCACCCTGGGATCCACGTGGCGAAAGTCGCTGACTGCATATCCGCCATCGGAAGCACCTTCCGGGCACTTCAGAATCGGCATGATATGGATCAGGTTGACGCCCAATTCCTGAAAATAGCTCAACTTGCTGTGCAACCCCATGAGATCGCCGGCAAATCCATCGCTATATAATGCCATGCCCACCCATTTCTGATCCAAAAACCAGTTATGGTTCTTTTCTCTTACCAGATCAAGCTCATGGAGTATCTGGCTGCGTACCTTGTATTGTCGCGCCATTACTTCTACCAGCTTTTGCATCTGCCATTCAAAATCATCACGCTGCCCATACAGTTGCTTCATCAAGCTATGAATCGCATAGAAATTGGCACCCAATCGGGTATAGAAATGACGCAAATCAGATTTAATCAGATCATTCGGTAAGCTATTCAGAATGCTGTTAAGCAAGGAGTGCGAAACCTGTTCGTACATCACATCCCCCATTGTTCGTAAAAATGCTGATAGAACTTCGGGTTGTCAGTAATGGCGCCCCGCAATCCAATCACAGCCGAAGCAAAATCTTGCGCTCTTTGCAACACGAGCTGTTCCGCCCATCCCAATAAAACCCCCAGTAGATATATGCTGGCAAAGGCATCACCGGCACCGACGGTATCCACCATCGCAACGGAAACTTCCGGTTTGATAAACCAATGGCCTCCATCTCGGTGGAACAACCTAGCGCCATCTTCTCCGCAGGTAAGTAACACACAATTCGCCCGGGACGCCTTAAATAAATTTTCTATGCCTTCTAAATCATTGGAAATTTTCGGCAGTAGATCATTTAACTCTTTCTGATTCAATTTGATCCAATGACAATCGGCGAGCCATTGCATCACTTGTGTGCGCTGCCACCAGGGGTCACGCAAATTCACATCGATGAATAACCCTGAGTAGGATTGACACTTGAGATGTTGTAGTGCGTGAATACTGGTTGCACTACGCAAAGCTAAGGTACCGTGATAGAGCAAGAAGGCTTCATCGACAATGGGTAATTCACCAGCTTCTATGATATCCCATGCAACGGGCTTGATGATTTCATAATGTGGTTGCCCTTGTTGCAATTCAATCCGCACCAAGCCGGTTTGACAGCGGTTAGTCACTTGCATGCCCCGTTTGTCCATGTTCCATGCTTGCATGCGCTGAAGAACTTCGCTCCCCGCCTCATCGTCCCCAACACTTGAAATGATCAATGGTCGTTGACCAAACGCACTGAGATGCCAGGCAACATTAAACGGCGCTCCACCCAGCACACGACTACCATCATTAAAACAATCAAATAGTACTTCGCCGAATATCACGGGTATCATTTACTGTGTCTCTTTAACTCTGGATAATAAAAATGGATGCCTTCAATAATGCCATCCGCATAATGTCCATTGCCAGTCACACCATGCGCCAGATACAACTGATCCTTATGACCGGCGGCTTCAGCCATGCGGAGCGCTTGCTGTCGCACCGATTCCTGTGCATTGGCTACCAGTACGGCAGGCAGCTCACTACTCAATACCTCCAAATCATTACCACTATCGCCCGCAAACAGCACTTCATTATCCTGCAATCCCAGACTATTCATCAGATAACGTATCGCTGTCAGTTTATTCGCGGAAGCTGGCAATAAATCCAGTAAACCGATTTTTTTCTCGCAATCAATACTGTAAATGAGATTGACCGCAAGATGATGTTCCGCGGCGACAGTCAGAAGTTGCTGCTTGAGCGTATCGTAATCGATCGATAGGGATACATAAAAGCTGAGTTTGAAACGGCCCTGTTTGTCGGTTTCCTGTAACTCCAACGATGGAATATCAGCAAACCAGCGGCAAATTTCCATGGCCGAATGTTCTCTCCAATCCTCTTTGATCTGCTGATACCAATCAGCAACGAGAAAACATCTTTCTTGGCGACATGTATAAATAGTGCTTCCGACATCAGCAATGATGTAATCGGGAAAAGGCAACCGGTAATCACGAATTACCTGATGGACGCGATGGCGATCCCTACCCGAAACGTAAGCTAAACAAATATCGTACCTTGAGATGAGGTTGACAAATTCTTGCCGTGCTTCCGGCAATTCAGTAGAAAATCCATTCGGAATCAACGTACGATCGAGATCGGTACATAGTAATTGCAAAGAAGTCATTGCCTTGCCTCATTACAACCATTCAGAAATTGATAATGATCTATCGCTTCCATAATACCCGCCGCATACGGCTGTTTGGCAAAATAGACGGACTCTAGTTCAACGAGGGCGCTGAGCTCGTCACTGTGGTCACTGGCAACTACCACACCCAATGTATTCCCCCGCAGCATATCTTCATCTGCGCCACTGCCGCCCGCCACAAGTATATGTTCCAGGGATAACCCCCATTGCTCCGCATACCAGCGTAATGCAAGACCCTTAGAAGCTCGTAAAGGCAAAATATCCAGAAATTGGCCACAGGATAGTATGCATTGCGCATCTGTCTCATTTTTAAGCAATAAGTGACGAATAAAATCAACGGCGGGCGCTGTTTGCGCATCATAATAATACGAAATTTTGAAATCGGATTGTTCAGTTTTGGGTTGTAGTTGCAAGCCACTTACTTCACCGAGTAATTGACGCATCTTGTTAGGGCGCCATTGATGATCAATGTGATCTTGCCACGCGACATCCTTGGTAATTTGTGGGCTGTAATAGATTTCAGTACCGAGACTAGCAAATAACACATCCGGCCGGGGTAATTGATATTGGCGAATTAATTTCAGAGCTGAATCGAGCCGTCGTCCGGTAGCAATGCCAAAGCTGCAGCACTTGCTGTTCGCCCGCAATAGATCGACCAACCGGTTTAGGTTCTCAGTTTCACCAATCAGACACTGATCAAGATCGACAAGCACGGTGCGGTCGCGATATAAGCTATTACGTCGTTTAAAAACCATGCGTTGTACCGATACCGATTTCTGGATGATGGGCTTGACCACATGCAGATAATGATCCACATGCGCTGGCCAAGAATAATGCTTAATCACACCTACAATGCCGTTTTGCGACATTTTTTGCCATTCATTTTCATGTTCAATCACTGCAAGCAAACGGCATGCAATGTCCTGCGGATTCAGAGGATCGACTAAGAATCCGTTCTGGCAGTTAGCAATAATATCTTGCGGTCCTCCATCCACCGTTGCCACAATGGGTAGTCCTGTGGCAGCGGCTTCTATCAGCGTTAAACCGAAAGGCTCTATCAACGCAGGGTTTGCAAACACCCCCTGGCTAAGCGCGGCAAGCCGGTACAATACCGACACATCCTCAGAAGTATGATGCTTAGGATAAGCTACCTTGCCATAAAGATCATATAGATCAATATAGTAAAGAATATCTGTCAATACTTTCTGACTACCCACATCCATCGTGCGCACGTCATCTCGATTCCCCGCCACAATCACCAAATTGGCTTTTTCCTGCAATGATGTGCATTCGCCATATGCGCTCAATAAACTACCAATATTCTTGCGCAGATCTGGACGCGAGATAGCCAGAATAATCGGTTTATCAGGTTGCCTCAGAAAACGCTTTAATTCATGTGCGATATTGCTATCGCGTTCATCTCCGTGAGGTGGAAAAAACAAGTTCAAATCCGTACCGGGGGGAATTACGCGCATCATTTCCGGGCGATAAAAATCATATAACCCGTATTGTTCTTCTATTTCCTGATGGGTACTGGTGATAACGCATTCCGCAGTGGATAAACAGATCTCCTCCGCCTCGATTCGTCTTGACATATTATATATACGTTCAATTTCATCACGTTTCAAGCCACTGGCCAGTAAGCGATGACGCTTACTTCTGCCTAACGAATGTCCCGTGTGCACCAGCGGTATGGATAGCTGTCGGGAAAGAAGACTGCCCACATATCCGGCATCGGCATAATGGCTATGAATTAAATCCGGTCTTTGCGACTGTTCTCGAAGATAACTACTCACCGTGTCTGAAAAATTATCGAGGGAATCCCATAACTGTTCTTTGGGCAGATAAACTTCCTTACCGCAAGGAAAACGTAGCAAATTAACGCCTGAGCCTAATCTTTCGCGTCGATTGGCATACTCTTCGGACACTGCAGGATCGATTATCAAGCGGGTTAACAAGTCAACTCTCGCTACGTCTTCATGTTGGCCCAAAGATCTCGCCAGTTCCACCACATATTTGACTTGCCCGCCAGTGTCGGCATCCCGGCCAAGTTCAGGATTCTTTCCCCGAATCAAACCGTGAATGCTTAGCAAAACGATGTACAAACCCTCTCTTTTAACTGGCATTTATTATTATTCCATAAGGACAACAACTTAAGAAAATAACACAAAGATTTGCAAGGCGATGTGCGATAGCGTACCGATCTCAGTGCTGATTGGGATTCACTCTGGGAAATTGCAGCTTACGCATCTGACTAAGCATCGAAGATTTTGTACTACATCGCTGGGGGGCTACGGTAGTAGCATTCGCTTCGACAATAACCTCTGAGTATTACGGAACTGAGAGCTTTCAATCCACCGACCTGCACATGTTCGACGGATGCAGTTACTACAATGAGGTGGCGACAACACCGCGGCAATACCTCGGATGTTGCAACAAGCGCTTCAGCACGCATGGAATCGAAAGGGTTGTAGGGTGTGTTGTTCCCTGGGGATCTGATGACATGTAACACCGATGATGATGCACTGTGTGTCGACTTGTATCGACCACAGCAGGTTATGACTCCTTCCGATGTTGAGATTCAGCTATTGGCGGAATTGATTAATAGGGCTGGGGACATTGGCATTTATGCAGGAGTTGGCTGTGCTGATGCCCGTACTGATGTGATTGAATTGGCTTGCTTTCTCAAGGCTCCAATGGCTTTATACCCTTAAGTCCAAGATGATGTTGGAATACGACAATCCTTACGCTGTCGGACTGACGGGTTTGCTGGGCAACGAGACCGGTGCCCGCGCCATCACCGAAGGCAAGTTGTTGCTCATGCTCGGCAGGGATTTCGCTTGTGAAAATATCAAATATATCCGAGATCTGTGATATGCCAATTAAATCATCTATCAAGGCTGCTCAAAATCCATTTTATTAATTGGTTTGCCAATACAATAATTCTATTGTTCTTTGACGAACGAATCCATGCCGCCGTCCTACTATAAATATTACATTCATTACTGACTATGCTTCTAAGACCAAATGTAAACTGTCAAATATTCTCAGTAGAGTTAACTCCTGTTCACTGGGGTCAAAAAATTAATAAACCATACGCTCTTCAATCTGCACTTTGTCTGGTTTGAAGTATCACTTCACTTACAAAATAAAATCACCCGCATCCAAAGTAATCAGACCGGTTAAACGGATTGTCATGTCAGCGCTTTGATTGCCATCGATATCAAGAAACACGTTGGTAACGTCATTTGTTGCATTTTTTACAAATCGTGCTTCCGCGCCTGCACCAGTAAAAGCTGAATTCCCGAGAAAAACGAATGCGGGGTTGCCTGCATCGGCACCATTTGCATCGATTGCAGCGACGTCAATATCATCAAGCGCATGCACAAAATCCTTAATAATGTCAGGTTGTCCACTGCTATCGCTCGAAGCAACATAGATAAAATCATCGGCCCCACCACCTCCCGCCAACATGTCGGCGCCCGTTCCACCGATGATCTTATCCGCTCCGCCCAAGCCATTGATCCGGTCGTTTCCGACATTACCCGTCAATGTATTTGCCGTCCAATTACCAATTATGGTATCAGTACCGTTTCCGCCGCTCGCATTTTCTATGGTAACACCCTTGGCAATTGTAAAGCCTCCATTGATACCATCAACGCTGGATAAATACCCGCCGCCACCGGTCGCATGCAGAAGCGTCGCAGCACGCAAGTCTATTGTTGAATCTATGGCCGATGTGTTACGAATTGTGTCGATGCCATCCGTATCCCAGATGCAAGAATAAAATGTTCCTGAAGCGTTAGTCGAACTGAGCGTGTAAAAATCATTTCCTATCCGAAAATTCGTATTGCCACCGTAGAGAAATTGCAGTGCAGCGATGTCGAAGGCCATGGGCGTACCCTCATATCCGTAACTTGAAGTGCTGATGGGATCCAGTGGGCCATTAGGACCCGCTGGCCAACCATCATTATACGACATCATCGTATATAGACCTTGATTGAGATTGAAGTCCCCGTAATCACTAAACGACGCCGTAACACCCGGGAAGTTCGGTCGATCGCCACCCCCGGAGTCGTGGGGATGTTTTAATCCAATAGCATGACCAAGTTCATGAATGAAGGTGGTGAAATCATACCCTCCCGGATGTAAGCTAGAGTAATCCGACGAATAATAAGCATCTCTATTGAGAATCACGGCACCTTGACGGTTAACGACCGGGCCGACATCTTCGCCGGGTGGAATTGAAACACCAAGAAAACCGTCTGCATCGGAATTGCCAACAACGCCGACAATAATGTCGGCATCCGCTTGACTGCTTGCCATCATGAAATCAATATTGCAAACATTCTCAATGAATTGTAAAGAATTCTGGAATGCCGTAACTTCCTGAGAAACTGTATGAGCCGTGACAGCAGTGCCGCCGAAATCAAAAATCTCATTCTTGCTCTGGCCTGTTATGTATACTTTTAATCGCGTCCCGGCAATTGGATCATTCCAGTGGCTACCCCATAGCAGACCATTAATATACGCATTACTGGCTAATGGGCTGGCGATCGGGTTGGAAAATGCCATATGTATAGTTCCTCCAGTTATTTTGAATTGTATTAACACCTTACATATATTCTAGATATATGGTACATCGCCACAGTTCCAGACTTTCGAGTTAACTTGTGATTCCCCGTGCCAAGACTTCGAGGTTGTTTATTGCTGCAACTGGAATTTCAGGAATGGTTAAATCAGTGAATATTGTTCCCATACACCTTCTCGTCCAGGTAGATGCGGCTTTAATAACGTCCAAACCTCATCTGAAATGTCGTGTCAACGATACACTGCACTGATTGAAATCATGGAAAATCTTCAGGAACTTGACAATCATACGGTTCTTTCTATCTTGTGATGACGCTTTCTAGTAGAAACCATGAAGCGAGTACTGTAGCGTTTTATTTTACTGCAGAATATGCGTAAGAAGACATCAAGATTGTTAAAAACTGTAATGAATCAAGAGCAGTAGCGACTAATGGTTTTACTTATAAAAGAACAATAGTTTCTCTAATATACATCATTGTATTGATTAAGCTAGGATGCTTACATGTCGCTCTGGGTAAAGTTATTACAATCATATATACATCCCCTTCCTACACTCTTAAAGTGTGACGTCCCATGAGACAGTGATAGATTATTTTCAGAAAATGATATCGAGCTACCATATTGTGGTGAAAAATGTTGATGAAAATTTTTGTGATCGTATCATTAATTATTGGGGCCCTGAGCGGCTGTGCGACTAATAACTTTTCTTACCAGTCGTCACAAAATGGTGAATGTGCTTTAGCAGGCAGGGCGTTCATGTACTCCTGTAACAGTCGAAGATAACCCTTCGAGCCTTTTTATGAGTATCGTACGAGGTGACCGTATGTCTTCAAATATGGAGCGATCTGTACTAGCTCAGATTAGATTGTACAGTCATTGAATTGACTGGGTAGCTATCAGTTTAGATATGATTGACGCAGTTTTCGATCAAATCTACATGCTTGAGTTTCATTGAAGCAATGGCGCTAGCGTGCTCCTGTCAATATTGTAAATGCGAAGAGCGAGCGGTTTCGTCTTTCAATATCTGTATTGGCTGGCATCACATTAATAACGTGCTTGATCTGTTCCAGAGTTGGTACTTTTTGTTCCCGCTGTGTTGTGGCAATACGGGTATCTTTGTCGGATAGATTAAAATACGCCGCATCGAAATATTGTAGGCGTGACTTGTAACCGGGTTGCCATGCCAGCCACTGGAAGAATCGCTTAAGTTGCGTCACTGTCGCGTGCAAAGTTGCCTTACTCAGCTTTTCACCCGATTGCTGTCTCTTTTGTTCTGCCAAGTGTTTCTTGAATGCAATTGCCTGTTCATAGTGAAATGCCTTGAAATCCTTGTGTTCGGTATGAACTTCAAATCTCGCCATTGCCTTTGCGGCAGCGTCCACTGTCGCCTCGCTATTGCGTATCGCTTCTTTCAAATAAGAAAAATATTTACACTTGATTCGTTCATTGTTTGCATTGTATTTGGTTATGTTTTACTACTCCTCTTTCAAGTCACTGTTTACGATGGGGTAGTTGATCTCAATTAAAAAACGTATCCGAGAAAGCCAATGCAAGGCAGAAACAGGTGAAAAGCGCATTTTATAGGTCATTAATGAACCTTTTGATCCTGTTCTTAACACATCGCAACAGCAACGCAGATCGTTTTTCAATGTGCGAATAGCAATTGCGCAACACGGAGTACAATTCCCTTCATAAGCGCATTGATCGTTTCCGAGCAACAACCTTACCGAGGTCATCAATGAATTTTTTGCGACTAAATTTTTGGATGATATGTCTATGGGCGTGGTTTCATATACCGTTGGTATCGGCCAACGATATCGCATGCGAGCAAACCGGTGCGGCACATATCTGGATTTCGCCGCTGTCTCCTCAAGCCGGTCAACCGGTCAAAATCATGGCTGTGTCAACCGACAGTCCGTTATCGGAGCTGATTCTGATGGACTCGCAGGACCAGCCAACACCGTTGCAAACCCGTCAGCGCGGCGGGCCGCCCTGGAGTTTAATCGCAAACTTGGAAAACCTGGATAGCGGCCTCTATCGCATCATCGCAAACCGGAATAGTCAACAAACTGGATGCCGTTCGATGGTCATTGGTAAAGCCACCACCCAGGAAAAACCGGAAACATGGAATCTGGCCACCGAAGCCTTTTATTCAGCCTGGATCGAAGAATTATTCGGCGCACCGCCCGAGGAAAATCTCAGCTTCAATTCGCTGGAACCGGTATTGCGCAACAATGAGCGAAATTTTCTTCATAATTATCTGGGTCTTAACGAAGACAGCAACCTGCCGCTGACGCCGGACTGCGCGGATCTGCCTTACACGTTACGCGCTTATTTCGCCTGGAAAATCGGCCTGCCGATGGCTTTTCGCGCGTGTGGACGCGGCTCGGCCAAAGCACCGCCGAGTTGCGGCACGCCCACCATCGTCAGCGAATTCACTCGTGGCGTACAGTCGCAAACCAATTTCCGCAAACGCTACCGGCAACTGGCCGATACCGTGCATTCCGGCTCGGTGCGAACCGGTCTAGCCGCTGATAATACTGATTGGTACCCGATTCCACTCAGCCGCGAAACGTTATGGCCGGGTACCGTGTATGCCGATCCCTACGGCCATATCTTGGTATTGGCCGAATGGGTGCCGCAAACAGCCGATCGACCCGGCATGCTGCTGGCGGTCGACGCCCAACCGGATAACTCGGTGGCACGTAAGCGCGTATGGGAAGGCACGATGTTATTTGCCAACACTGAGAATGCCGGGCCCGGTTTTAAAGCATTTCGTCCGGTCGTACTGCCCGCATTGGGCACAGGGCACATGCTGTCGAATCAGGAATTGATTGACCATCCTGATTTTATGCCCTTTTCTTTGGAACAGGACTATCTTACACCCGATGATTTCTACGCACGGCTAACACAGTTGATCAGTCCGCACGGATTGGATCCATTGCAAGCGTACGAAGCCATGCTGACGGCGCTGGTCGAGCAAGTGGAAACCCGCGTCAATTCAGTACAAAACGGTGAAATGTATTTCCACAAAAATCCGCGCGGCACAATCGCGATGCCCAACGGCGCAGCAATTTTTCAAACGATCGGTCCTTGGGAGGATTATTCGACACCATCGCGCGATATGCGCTTGATCATTGCGATCAATGTGTTGAACGGTCTTGCGGAGAAAATCGTGCGCCATCCGGAATTATTCGTGCTGAACGGCCAAAGCCCGGAACAAGCCAAGACCATGATCGAGCGGCATCACGCCAAGCGCGCCCAGGAACGCAGCATCCGTTATATCCGTTCGGATGGCAGCGAATGGGAATTGACCATCGCTGAGGTACTGGCGCGCAAGCCCAATTTCGAAATCGCTTATAATCCCAACGACTGCGTCGAGATACGCTGGGGCGCGCAACCGGATACCGAAGAGTATGCAACTTGCCGCCGCCAAGCACCTGCGGAACAACACGCCCGGATGGCGCAATACCGCGTGTGGTTCCAGGAAACGCGCAGACCAGTACCTTGAAAACTGCCACACTCCGGATGGCAGGGCATTATCGCATTCCTTTGATCAGCAACAATACATGCAATAATTTTGCTGATACTATAGCAGAGTGAGAGACGTTCAAATTTTATCACCAAGGAGATATTAAAATGGCTGACAAATCTATTCCCCAAAGATTACAAGAGGAGCTTACCAATCTGCAATCGGTCGTTGACGAAGTTAAATTGCAAATGCATCTCGGGACTAAGGAACTACAAGATAAACTACAGCCGCATCTGGAAGAACTCGAGCAGGAATTAAGCCAAGCCAAAGAAAAATGGGAGGCTTTTGAAAGCAGCTCGGAAAGCGCGTGGGAGGATATTCAAACCGGCTTGAGAAAATCGTTCAAATCGATGGAGCAAGCGTTTGAAAGAGCGAAACAGCATTTTCCGCCAAAATGAAATTTTTCAAACATGAGCATTTGCAAAGCCTGCTCAGCCAGATCATCAAGCGTACCATGAAAGCATTGGCCCGCCTGGCGAAGACGGCATGATTCCTTATCAGATGCTGTGATTTAAGTCATATTACGTATTTTTCGAAAAATCTCCTTAGCCAGTTCAACGACATTAGGTTGCACAGCTTCCGGGGGGTTAGCCAAATCACGGATAATTTCCCCTTGGCGCTGACAAGCAACTTCGCCATAACTTTAAAAAGTCGTTAATACTTTCTCATGTCCAAGATTCTGACTCCATGCTTTGAATGGTTCTGGCGTTTTGCAGACTTCTTCACCCAGTCGAGCGTATTTCTAAAACTGTGCGGATTAAAATACGGCAAACCAGCATCGGTAAAAGCTTTTCGAAATATCATGCGTATAGGTGTAGCGTTATTCCAGTGTTTACGATATAACCACCCTTCATCCGTAGGAATATAAGTGATGTCACTGACCCACACAATACCAGGTGCGTTAACAGCAAATTCCCGGTTCAGAATATTGGGTGCAACCGGTAAATGATGTTTAGAGTCGGTCGTCACCTTGAATATCCGTTTCTGTTTACAACGCAAACCCAACTTCTTGCGCAATGTTCGAACGCGATAAGGCGTGGTCTGGACACCATTATCCGCCAAATCATGATGCAAACGTTTTGCACTGTAGGTCTCTCGTGTACGTTGGTGCGCAGCCAGTATTTCTACTTCCAGCCGTTTATTCTCCCGTTCACGCTCACAAGGCAAGCGGGTTCTCCTTGCATGAAAACCGCTCTCAGAAACATTGAGCACACGACACATGAGCGCAATCGAATAGTTTTGCCGCAGGGATTCAATCAGATCGTATCTCACCGCAAATCCTTGGCGAAATACATCGCACACTTTCTTATAAAGTTACGCTCCATCTTCACTTCTGCTAATTCGTGTTTAACTCTGGATAGCTCTAATTCAAGGTCAGTCAGTGGTTTCTGATGCTTGCCTACTGCAGCGAGTTCTCCTCGTTTCTCAGCATAAACCCAGTTCTTTGGTGTCCCCTTGGGTAACGACAGTCGTTTTGCTGCTTCAACAAGAGTCAATCCACTTTCTTTGAAAAACTTAACTGATTCCTTCCAGAATTCCTGACTATATTATGTGCAGGGTAATTCCATCTTCATCCTCCATTTCATGAAACTTCGAACTCCACGAAAATCAGCATACCTCAGATACCCATAAAGCTACTGCTTGTTTAAGTATTAGCGTCACTATTCTTGAGATGAGATTTCTACAACCACAACTTCGGAGTTATCAGCAAATTTTATTTTCATAGATTATGCGCCTAGAAAATAAAAAAGACCTGAATCCATTCAAGTCTTTGTTTTGTTTGGCGTCCCCAACGAGATTCGAACTCGTGTTACCGCCGTGAAAGGGCGATGTCCTAGGCCTCTAGACGATGGGGACATAATTTATGGTTATGTCGTTATAATAGCTTTTTACTATCAATGATAAACTGGTGGAGATAAGCGGGATCGAACCGCTGACCTCTTGCATGCCATGCAAGCGCTCTCCCAGCTGAGCTATACCCCCTAATCAAAGGAAGTGGGATTATACTGATGCCTCGATTCATTGTAAAGAAAAGATCAATCGGGAAATTTGCTTAAACGGGTGTTTATACGAGCAAGCGTTTCTTCACGCCCCAGTAGTTCCAGTACGGCATCTATCGAGGGCGTATGTATTTCTCCAGTGATCATGACTCTCAATGGCATTGCGATTTTAGGCAGTTTGACGTCATGGTTTTTGGCCGCTGTTTTTATTTCCTGATGAATGGATTCACGCGTCCATTCGATGTGATTAAATTTCTCGACTAAGTCGGTTAACAGGGATTTTGTTTCCGTATTAAAGTATTGCGCTTTTAATTCATCCGTGGGTTCCAGCGGGCGATAAAAATAAACTGCGGCATCGGCCAGTTCTTCGATCGTATTGACTCTTTTCTTCAGTAAATCGACTACGCGCGTCAAATTAGGACCACCGGAAATATGGCAATTATCTTTATTAAGAAAAGGTACTACCAGTTCAGCCAAGTGTGCATTATCGGTTTTTTTAAGATACTGCTGATTGATCCAATGTAGTTTCTCCGGATTAAATTTGGCTGGGGAACGACTGATTGATGATAAATCAAACCATTCGATCAATTCTTTCCGGCTGAATATTTCTTCATCCCCATGCGACCATCCGAGTCTTGCCAAATAGTTTAATAATGCTTCGGGTAAGTAACCGTCATCGCGATATTGCATCACTGAAACGGCGCCGTGGCGTTTGGATAAACGTTCGCCATTGGCACCCAGGATCATGGGGACATGCGCATATTCCGGCAGTGATGCATTGAGCGCTTTGAGAATGTTAATCTGCCGCGGGGTATTGTTCACATGATCATCGCCGCGGATGACGTGAGTGATATTCATGTCCAAGTCGTCTAGCACCACGCTGAAATTATAAGTAGGAATTCCGTCGCTGCGTAACAACACCAAATCATCCAATTCATTATTAGCAACAGTGATACGACCTTTGATCTGATCATTGAACGTAACATGGCCTTCCAATGGATTTTTGAATCGAATAACCGGTTTCACTCCGGTCGGCGGTGTTTGTTTTGAATCACGCCAACGGCCATCGTATCTCGGTTTTAAGCCGGCAGCTAATTGCCGTTCACGCATTTCATCCAATTCTTCTTTGGTAGCATAGCAATGGTAGGCTTGATTATTCCGCAATAACTGCTCGGCAACTTCATGATAACGTTGTAGTCGCTGCATTTGATAGAACGGGCCTTCATCGTAATCCAGTCCCAGCCATGCCATACCATCAAGAATTGCTTGCGTGGATTGCTGGGTTGAGCGTTCTTGATCAGTATCTTCAATGCGTAGAATAAATTTACCGCTATGTCGGCGTGCATATGCCCAGGAAAAAAGCGCCGTGCGCGCGCCGCCAATGTGGAGATAGCCTGTGGGGCTGGGTGCAAATCGTGTACGTACCATCATGATCTTTGTGTCAACTGTTAGCCGAATATAAGGAAACAGATAGTTTACGCGATTCTACAGAGACGATGTTTCTTTTGCCCTGGCTTTTGCCGGTATGGTGACTATTGATAACAGCATGCAAGCTAAAGCCGATTATAATGTTAACAATCGAATCCGGTTGAGTTTTTACCTGCATAACATTAATGTGTTTTATAAATGACTGACTTAATTCACGAGCTGATTTTTAACGCCGCCGAGCGATCACCGAATGCTGAAGCATTATCGTATCAAGATCAATCCATGTGTTATGCTCATCTGGCCGGAGAAATTGGGGCAAAAGCAGGCGGTTTGCGTGCATTGGGCTTGAGTCGCAGTGAGCGTGTCGCTATTTATCTCGAGAAACGCTTGGAAACCGTGGTGGCGTTATTTGCCGCATCTGCGGCAGGTGGTGTATTCGTTCCAGTGAATCCTGTATTGAAGCCTGAACAGGTGGCTTATATTCTGGCTGACTGTAATGTAAGAGTGCTCGTCACCTCACTGGAACGATTGAAATTGCTGCAGACAGTGCTGCGGTTTTGTCATGATCTGCATACAGTCGTTGTCGTGGATGCCAACGAGAATCTTCCGGTTATCGCCGACCTTGTTGTCATGGGCTGGGAAGCGATTCATGCTGAAAATAGATTTCACACAGCATTAACCACCATTGATAGTGACATGGCTGCGATTGTTTATACCTCGGGTAGTACCGGCAAACCCAAGGGCGTTGTGCTTTCACATCGCAATCTGGTGGCTGGGGCAAAAAGTGTCACGCAGTATTTGAAAAACCGGCCCGATGATCGGGTTTTGACTGTGCTGCCATTGAGTTTCGATTACGGATTGAGTCAGCTGACGACTACTTTTTATGTGGGTGCAGCGAATGTTTTGATGAATTACTTGTTGCCCCGTGACATTATCAGGACTGTTAACGAAGAACAGATCACCGGCCTCGCAGCCGTGCCGCCGCTATGGATTCAGTTGGCGCAGTTGGATTGGAGAAAAGTGTCTTCATTGCGTTATATCACCAATTCCGGCGGTGCCATGCCGCGTACGACACTGGATCGATTGCGCAGTGCATTACCGGATACTAAAGTTTTTCTGATGTATGGCTTTACCGAAGCTTTTCGCTCAACCTATCTGGCGCCGGAGGAAATTGACAGGCATCCTGATTCGATGGGTAAAGCCATACCCAATGCTGAAGTATTGGTGTTGCGTGAAGATGGATCACACTGCACGCCGGGTGAACCGGGAGAGTTAGTGCATCGTGGTGTTTTGGTGGCAATGGGTTATTGGAATGATGTTGAAAAGACTGCCCTGTGTTTTAAACCAATTAAAGCCAGTCAGGCGGGTTTGCCGATTGCTGAATTCGCTGCGTGGTCGGGTGATACCGTGCGTATGGATGATGAAGGATTTCTGTATTTCATTGAGCGTCGTGATGAAATGATCAAAACATCGGGATATCGGGTCAGCCCGACTGAAGTGGAGGAAGTCATCTATGCCACGGAATGTGTAGCAGAAGCTGCTGCCATCGGTGTTCCACATCCTGTACTCGGACAAGCTATTGTCGTGATTATTACTGCCCGGAAGGACATAAAGCCGGATGTGAATACTTTGCTGATGACCTGCAAGCAGCAACTGCCTGCTTATATGCTGCCGCATCATATTGATGTGCGTGAAGGTAGCTTGCCGCGTAACCCGAACGGTAAAATAGACCGCAAAGCACTTTTTCAGGAAATGCAGTATTTATTTACGGAAAATGATCAGTGAATAATCCGTTTCCGCAACACGCACCGTTCGAGCAATTTCCTGTGCAGGATGATTGTCTGCAAATAGGTGGTATTGCATTGACCCGATTAGCGCAAAGGGTGGGTGCCACACCGTTTTATGCGTATGACCGGCAGAAAATCACCGAGCGCATTGCTTTGCTGCGCCAGAATTTGCCGCCGGAGATTCTGCTGCATTATGCGATGAAAGCCAATCCGATGCCGGCAGTGGTGCAGCATCTGGCGGGGTTGGTGGATGGAATTGATGTTGCTTCAGCCGGAGAAATGAGAATTGCATTGGATACAATTCTACCGCCGAATAGCATCAGTTTCGCTGGGCCTGGAAAAAAAGAACACGAATTACGCAGTGCTATTGCTGCCGGAATTGTGCTGAATGTTGAATCTGATCAAGAAATGGAATTGATCGCTCAATTAGGAGAATTTCTAGGTATCACTCCCAAAGTGGCGATCCGCGTTAATCCGGATTTTGAGCTCAAATCCTCCGGTATGAAAATGAGCGGTGGTTCCAAACCTTTCGGCGTGGATGCAGAATGCGTACCTGATCTGCTGATGCGGTTGCGTAAACTTGGATTGAATTTTATCGGTTTCCATATTTTCAGCGGTTCACAGAATCTGAATGCAGCGGCGATTCAGGAAACACATGCAAAAACTTTTCAACTGGGTATTCAACTTGCAGACTATGCGCCATCACCTGTATGTTTGTTAAATATCGGTGGTGGTTTTGGTGTTCCCTATTTTCCTGGCGATAAAGCTCTGGATCTTGCCTTCATTGGTGAGAATTTGCGCTGCCTGATGCCGGAAGTGAAACGGCAATTACCGGATACCCGAATTGCAATTGAGTTAGGTCGATATATGGTAGCAGAAGCAGGAATTTATGTTTGTCGTATTTTGGAACGGAAGTTGTCGCGAGGACAAATCTTTCTGGTAACCGATGGCGGCTTACACCATCATCTGGCTGCTTCCGGTAACTTTGGCCAGGTAATCCGCAAGAACTATCCTGTCATTATCGGAAATAAAGTGCAAGGGACAGAGAAGGAAATAGTTACCGTCGTAGGACCACTTTGTACACCCTTGGATATACTGGCAGATCAGATGCAAATGGCAAGAGCCGCTGTGGGTGACTTGGTTGTTGTATTACAATCAGGCGCCTATGGGTTAACAGCCAGTCCAACCGCATTTTTGAATCATCCTATGCCGTTAGAGGTGTTGGTCTAGGTTTCCAGAATTAATGAATAATGATTTAAGGATGTTGGCTGCTGAGTGTTCTGAACATACATGTTGCTTATTAAGCACAGATTTGTATCATTGTGATAACTCTTCAATTAAATGAGTAGGATCAGTTGAATATTCGCATTAAATATACTTAAATAACCCGGTATTACTTATTGAATGAATTCATATTTATTGGATGGAATGAGTTTTATAACTGATTGATAAATAAATAAAGAATTTTTTGGAACAGATAATTCGGCGAGCATGATCTTTCTGCGATGTGGGGAGCTTTAGAAATGGGTCATTGTTTTTACTCTTATTTAAATATGACATAGTACGAATATGCGTATCATCGGGTATAACTGAATGGGGGATTCTATGAATGACATGTATAACAAATTTCAACAGTATTTTGAAATTGTCGTGGCGGATACAGCCGAATTACTTGAAAATGTTTATAGAATCCGCTACCAGGTTTTGTGCATTGAGCAGCGTCTTCCTGGATTTGATGCTTCACTTTATCCCGATGAGTTGGAGAAAGATTGCTATGACGATCATTCATCTCACATCCTTTTGCGACATCTTCCGTCTGGAAATTTTGTTGGTGCGGTTCGTTTAATACGCAACGATCCATTGCAACCCGAGAAATTATTTCCAATTGAATTATATGGTCAATTAGATCCTACACTCTGTGATATCAAAGCGTTGCCCCGCCAGCAAATGGGGGAAATTTCCCGTTTTGTGATTGTCGGGCAGTTTAATCGACGTAAAGGAGATCGTCGAGGCTCAGAGAGAAAAGAAGGAGATGCTGTCGTCAGTGATCGACGGTCTACAGATCAAACAAATGGAAATACTGTCATCCGAGAAAGGCGATCCGCCGATCGTCGAATGACGCCGCCGTTAGCTTTATTGCTCGCGGCTGGAATCGTGCGTTTATGTACTCTGCAAAGCATCAAAAATTGGCTATCAGTAATGGATCCGGCGTTAAATAGGTTGCTGGGTTTTTATGGTTTGGAACTGAGTCCAATAGGGCCTCTCGTTGACTATCATGGTCAACGTCGATCCTATTTTGCCAATGTGGAAGATGTATTAAATAGAATGTACAAGGAGCACTATGATGCTTGGGAGGTAGTGACTGATTGTGGCAAATATAATCCTTGTCCTATTCATGAAAAAGTATTGAATTAGGAACATATTTTTTGAATCTTTTCCAATTCTTAATACAAATACAATTCTCAAGACATTGTTTGCCTAGGAATAGAGCCTGTTTTTGTTGTGCGCTATTAGTTTGTTTATTGTGTGTAGACAACGAAGTCTGGGCAGATGGTCAGCACGAGATTGTGACATACCCCGGAGTCAGTGAAAAAGCACTCTCGGTAAACTCGTTACGTTCAATCTTCAGTATGCATTTAAAAACTTGGTCAGATGGAACCAAGATCAGAGTTTTTGTGTTGCCCGATGATGATCAACTGCATCAAAGCGTTTCGAAGGAAAAATTAAATGTTTTTCCTTATCAACTAAGATCCACATGGGATCGATTAGTATTCTCAGGTACTGGTCAGGCACCTATTAAAGTAAATTCAAGTGAAGAGATGTTAAATAAGGTTGCTAGTACGCCTGGAGCAATAGGTTATTTATGGAGAGCCAATATTAATGAAAATGTTAACGTGCTCCAAATTAAGTAACTACTTGATAGGTTCTTCTAAGAAAATAACTAAGCAACTGGCTTTGTTATTGCTTATTGGAAGCTTTTCTGTTCAGGCCCAGGATATCAATCAGATACAAAAGAAACCTGAGTCCACCAAGCTGCCTGCTAAATGGTTGCAAGCATCGGAATTACCCATGGAAGCTTCGGAACCGGATAATATAAAGAAAAAATCTGGATTGATAAATACCGCAGTCAATTGGTTTCGTACTACAGATCTTCCGGGAGATTTGCAGATTCACGGGTTTGCGAGCCAGGCATATATCACAACCTCAGATAATGATTTTTTTGGAAATAGCAATAGCGGAGGTACTTTTGGTCTTACAGAAGCCGGATTGAATGCTTCCATGCGGCCGTTACCTAGACTTCAAGTTTCGGCTCAAGTGTTATCTCGCCGCGCTGGCGAAGGAAATACCGGTATGCCGCGCCTTGATTATGCTTTCCTGGATTACCGACTGTACTCGCATGAAGTGAATCAATTTGGCATACGGGTTGGCAGATTGAAGAATCCATTCGGTTTTTATAATGATACGCGGGATGTGGCGTTTACCCGTCCCGGTATTCTATTGCCGCAATCAATCTATTTTGATCGTACACGCAATTTGGGTCTTTCGAGTGATTCTGTGCAACTCTACGGCGATACCGCAATATTCAATTGGGGTACGCTTTCTACCCAATTTGGGGTAACGTTGCCGATCGTAAGTGACAGAGATACGGAAAGTTCGCTGCTTGGAGATGTCCGGAGAGGGCATTTAAATCGAGAAGTTTCGTACATTGGCCGTGGAATTTTTGAAACGAATGACAAACGTATTCGCCTCGGTATCAGCGGAATATGGTTAAATACATCCTATGATCCTAGCAGCCAATCCGGTGATCCGATAGGTCCTGGTGCTTTACGATTCACCCCCATCATTTTTTCTGCCCAATATAATGCGGAACGTTGGACCCTGACTTCTGAGTATGCAATACGTCACTTTAAGTACGATAATAGTTTTAGGGTTCCAGGATTAAATGGCTTAGACTTCTACGGTGAGAGTTATTACTTTCAAGGTGAGTATCGTTTTACCCCAAAATGGGAAGGTATTGTGCGTTATGATGCGCTCTTTACCGATAGATCGGATCGGGATGGCAGCAGATTTGCTGAACTCACTCGCGGGCGCTCGCCTGCGCATGGACGTTTTGCCAAGGATATCATGGTAGGTTTACGCTGGAATGTGACGCCCGAATTCATGCTGCGTGCCGAGTACCATCACGTCAATGGAACGGGATGGCTTTCGAGATTGGATAATGATCCTACTAAAGAAGGTATACCAAGCCAGCACTGGGATCTGTACGCAATCCAGGCTTCTTATCGTTTCTAATTAGAAATTTTAATGGATAAAAATTCCGGTTATAAATTGGAAAAAACTCATATGGCTGCTGACCATAAAGAGAGAAAGTTTCGAAGTCTGAGGTGGAAAATTTCATTGAGCAGCAGTTTGATACTGCTAGCCGTTGTAATGTTGTTTTGTTTTATTAGTTACTTAAGTTTAATGACTAATTTCGACAATCAACAAGACACGGATTACATGAGATACTCATTGGAAATCAATAATTTAATTAAGAATACTTCACAAAACTTACATCAACTTGCCGAAATAATTCCATTCCTGGATGGTATGAAGACGGCGCTACGGATGAATGATGGCGAAGGTATTCACAAAGTTTTTGATCAGCACTGGACATTATTACAGTTTCATAATGGTGTTGAATTTGTATATTTTTATAATCAATTAAATCAGCTAAATGCGAGTTGGAACAATTTAGAGCTCAATGCTGATGACAAAGGTTTGTTGTTGAGTTGGGTAAGTCAAGTCAATCAATCTGAACAACCAATCAATCCTTTGCTATGCAGGGAGAGCTGCATACAGTTCATCATTGCACCTTTATTGGTAGAAGGAAAGAAAGCGGGTGTCGTGGTACTGGGAATTTCATTGGCGGATGTATTTTTGGCTTTTAAGCGAATATTCGGTGCTGATATCGGATTGTTCATAAACGATAAGAATGATCCGTCCCATCATGATGAGCTTGGCATTTCACAATGGGGTGTTCAAATCTCGGCACTCACCAACAAAGAAAAAAATCATGAAATTCTTAATGTGGCTGCGCAAACGTATCCCAATATCGGGATATTAAATGATGGTATTCAGATTCACTGGAACGATCACTATCAACAGATAAAATTATTTTCTTTAGATTCGGTTGAGCCGGATAATGCGCATCTGGTTGTTATTACAGACGTTACCGCTGCGGTGAATAATATTCATGAATCTATCTGGAAAATTGCGCTAATTGGATTACTCGGGCTCATTATTTCCGAGATTTTATTATTCCTGATTTTTACTCGATTACTTTCGAAACTAAAAGATGTCGCTTTCACACTTCCATTACTTGCGAATGGACAATTTGAGAATTTTCGCCTATCGCTGGCTTCGCCAGGCCGGGCACAACGCTTCAGGGATGAAGTCGATACACTGTCAGAAGCCGCTGTGACCTTGTCGTTGCAACTGGAAAAACTGGAACATAAGGTTTCTACCCGAACCAAAATGCTCATTGAGCAACGGGATGAGCTCAGTAAAGAGCGGGATTTTGTAAAGAATTTGCTGGATACGGCACAGGCAATTGTTTTGACACAAAATTCCGAAGGAAAAATAATTTCGCTCAATGCTCATGGAGAGATGTTAACCCGTTATACAGAGAGCGAATTGTTGGGTAAATCTTTTCTGAATATTTTGATTCCGGAGTACGAGTCACAAGATTTGCTGATTCGTCTTAAAGAAATACACACCGGACAGAGAATACAATTACGTCATGAAGCCATTATGCATTGTAAAGATGGTACAACCCGTCATGTTGCTTGGTTACATTCACACTTAACTTGGAGTTCTGAAGAAGACCCATCTATTTTATCAGTAGGTCTGGATGTTACGGAATATAAGCGTGTTGAAGGACACTTAGCCTGGTTGGCAGATCATGACCCCCTAACCAATATGTTTAATCGGCGCCGGTTTAGCGAAGAATTGGAACAAGTATTAAGTCGGGCAGAGCGATATCGGCATCCTGGTGCTTTGTTATTCTTTGATCTGGATCGTTTTAAGTATATTAATGATACCAGCGGACATCAAGCCGGCGATACGTTGCTTAAAATCGTCGGGAGCATGCTGGCGCAGACTATTCGTGCAGATGATATCACCGGTCGTTTAGGCGGTGATGAGTTTGCAATTATCTTGCCGGAGATTAATGCGGATGGTGCGATAGAGGTGGCCAAGAAAGTACTGAATCAACTGGATCAGGCACAATTAACCATTAATAATCGCACGCACAAAATCTCAGCGAGCATCGGCATTGCCTTATTTCCGGAGCATGGCGCCAATATTCATGATCTGCTGGCTGCGGCGGATCTTGCCATGTATCAGGCAAAAGCGATGGGACGCAATGCCTGGTACTTGTTTTCGGATAATGATCGTAGCCGTGAACGTATTCATACGCTGGTTTATTGGAAGGAAAAGATCGAATATTCACATTTGCATGATAACTTCGTACTTTATCTGCAACCCATCATGAGCGTTAAATCCAAACAGATTTCGCATTATGAAGTGTTGCTCCGTATGCAGGATGTTGATGGCACAATTCGCTCACCTGCTGATTTTATTCCCGCGGCCGAGCATACCGGACTAATTCATGCCATCGATCACATGGTATTACGTAAATCCATTGCGCAGGCGGCTAAAATTTGTCAAGCCGGATTTGCGATTAATTTCTCAATCAATCTATCCGCTCATGCTTTTAATGATCCTGAATTATTACCGATCCTCAAGCAACAACTGGTGCTGCATCAAATAAATCCCGAAAATTTAATGTTTGAAATAACGGAAACAGCAGCATTAGAAGATTTACCTGGGGCGCGTTTACTCATGAAAGAAATTAAGGAACTGGGTTGTGGTTTTGTGTTGGATGATTTCGGCGTTGGTTTTTCGTCTTTTTATTATTTAAGAGAATTACCGGTTGATGTTGTAAAAATAGATGGCTCGTTCATACGGAATTTATCCGAAAGTAGCGACGACCTGATTTTGGTCAATGCGTTATGCAGTGTCGCCAGGGGATTTGGCAAAAGGATTACAGCGGAATTTGTTGAGAGCGCTGAGATATTGGCATTGATTGAAAAACTGGATATTGACTATGCACAAGGGTATCACATCGGAAAGCCGCTGCCAGCGAGTGAGTTTCTAATGAAGCATAATAATGTTGACAGTTGATCTAAAGGTAATCAGTTTATTCATTAAACGAAATCCTTATTTTCTACTCGGTTCGTAGCGCATCGACCGGATTTAATTTAGCAGCGCGCATCGCCGGTATCACACCTGCCGCAAGGCCGATCAGGATTGATAAACATAAAGCACCGAGCACATAATCCCACGGAATATTAACAGGCAGGCCACTGATCAGAAGTTTTAGCAGCCATGCAACACCGGTCCCGATGATTAATCCTGCCAAACCGCCGATGGCGGAGAGTGCGGTGGACTCCAATAAAAATAGGATACGAATACGCGCACGCGTCGCACCCAGTGCGGTAAGCAAGCCGATTTCCGATATGCGTTCGGAAACCGCGATATGCATCAGCGTAACCATACCAACCGCCCCAACCAGCAGAGAAATGCCACCCAATGCCGCAACGGCGAATTTTAGTACGCTCAATACGGTGGATAAGGTGCTGAGCATTTGTTTTTGCGGCGTGATGGTGAAATCTACACGACCATGCCGTGCGACAAGGATACGCTGAATGTCATCGATTACCGCTTGTACCGGTGCATCGGGGAAGTATGCAAAATTAATTTCCATCACACCTTGCCGGTTAAATACTTCCAATGCACGGGTTGTGGGCATAAAAACCGTATCATCCAGGTCAAAGCCAAGCACCTGACCTTTGGAAGCCATCACGCCAATGACGCGAAAGCGCGATCCACTCACTTGCAGCAGCGCCCCCAGCGGATTGGCATCGCCGAATAATTCCGTGCGCACTTTTGCACCCAATACTACATACGCACGCGGGTTACGCGGATCATCATCCGGCAAGAATTGTCCGATCGCCACTTGCATATTGAATGCCTTGGCAAAATCAGGGCCCTGGCCATAAGCAGTTACCCGCCTGCTGCGGCCTTGTGCACGTATTTCGGCATTACCGACTACATTGGCATTGGTATATTGCGCATAGCGGCTTTGTTTTAGTGCCATGGCATCCTCTATCGTCAATAACCGCGCACTGCCGATGGCACCCAATGAGCCGCCATGGGTATAGATTTTTCCAGGGTTGATATTGACGATGTTGGTGCCAAATTGCGTGAATTCCGACAATACAAACCGCTGTACGCCATCGCCAATGGCGGTCAGGAGAATCACTGCAGCAATCCCGATGGCAATTCCCGATGCCGATAGAATGGTACGTAAACGATGTGCCATTAATGACCGGAAAGCAAATTGCAAGGTATCGATGGCGTTCATTTTTTGCTCAATGCTTGCACGGCATCGAGTCGTGCCGCTTTGCTGGCTGGCAGTATGCTGGCCAGGATACCGGTGATCAATGCGACGATAATGCCTGCAATTGAAGCCCAGACCGGCGCCCAGGCGGGGAGTTGCGGATAAGCCAAACGTAGCAGCAGACTGCCGAATTGTCCCAACAGGAATCCCAGAACGGCACCGGCGAATGATAGCCATATTGCTTCAGCAAAGAATAAACGGCGTATATCGGTGGATGTGGCGCCGATGGCTTTCAGCAAACCGATTTCTTCGGTGCGTTGGTTGACGGCAACCAGCATCACATTCATGACCAGAATACCGGCGACAATCAAACTAATCGCGGCAATACCGGCGACTGCCAGAGTCAAGGCGTGCAGAATCCGGTCAAAGGTAGCAAGAATGGCATCTTGCGTAATCACCGTACTATCATCTTCGCCATCGTGACTTTGCCGCAAGGTTGCTAGGATGGCTTGCTTGGCGGATTCAATCTCGCCATGGTTTCTGGCTTCTATCAGGATGCGGAACAGGGAGGTGGTATTGAACATCGCTTGCGCATAATCAATTGGAATAATGACGATTTCGTCGGTATTGTAGCCCATCGATTCGCCTTGGGATGCCAAAACACCGGAGACCAGAAACCGACTGTCGCCCAATCGAATCCGCTGCCCAACGGCTTGACTGCGGGGAAAGAATTCATTGGCTATTTTTGAACCCAGAACGATCTGGGCACTGTGTTCGGTACCATGCGCCAAAAAACTGCCTTGTGCCAGTTTCATATGCCGGATGGGTATCAGGTTGGCGTTGCTGCCTAAAACCGTCACTTCACGCAGGCGATTGGCAGCAGAGAGTTCCGCAGCGCCAACATTGAGCGGTGCGTAACGGCGAACTTGCGGTAATCGACCGAGTAATTGCGCATCTTTCAATGTCAAATCGCGTGGTGTTTGACCCAATACGGCACCCAGAAATGCGCCTGAGGTTTCTGCACGTCCCGGTAGAACGACGAGTAAATTGGTACCGATGGAAGAAAATTGATTGATAACATAATTTCTGGCGCCGTCGCCTAACGCGGTCAGTACCACGACTGCGGCTACACCCAGCGCCATTGCCAGTATGATCAGCAATGAGCGGACGCGATAACTCAGTACGGTTTTAAACGAAGTCTGTAGTGTGTCAGTGAATGTCATCGGTTTGATCCGTCAGTATTTTTCCATCACGCATGGCGATCTGGCGATGCGCGCGAGCACCCAATTCACGATCATGCGTGACAACAATCAGTGTGGTTCCGCCTTTGTGCAGGTTTTCCAACAGCAACATCACTTCAGCACCGATCTGGTGATCCAAATTACCGGTGGGCTCATCCGCCAGAATGACGCCGGGTTGCATGATCGTTGCACGCGCAATCGCCACGCGCTGCCGTTGTCCGCCGGAAAGCTCGGATGGGCGGTGGTTGGCACGTTGTTTTAGCTCAAACGCCTGTAAAGCTTCATTCACGCGGATTTGCCGCTGTGCGGGTGGCATACCGCTCAAAATTAATGGCAATTCGATATTTTCTGCAGCGGTGAGGCGTGGCACGAGGTGAAACGATTGAAAGACAAAGCCGATTTTTTCCCGGCGGATTTGCGCTTGTTCGGTTTCCGATAGATCGGTAATCAGTTTGTCATCCAATTCGTAGCGACCGCCATCCGGCTTATCCAGCAAGCCGATAATGTTGAGCAATGTGGATTTCCCGGAACCGGAAGGCCCCATGATCGAAACATACTCACCCGAAGCGATGTGCAGATTAATATCATTGAGTGCGTAGACCGCCTGGTCACCCATGTGAAATGTGCGGGTAATGGCCGTCAGGCGGATCATTGATTTTTTGATTGAACAGCGACACCGGTTTTGATGTCGTCGTGATCAAATGAAATCAGTACTTGATCGTCATCTTTTAAACCATCGCGGACTTCGGTGAAGCTCCAGTTGCTGAGACCGGTTTCCAACTGTTGTTCCACTAACCGGTTTTTAGCATCCACCCGCCATACCTTATTATTTTGCCGTATTGCCTGTGTCGGAATGCGCAAGACATTGTCTTTACGTTCAAGGACAACTTCAACATCGGCGCTGTAGCCTACCAGCAAAGTATCTGCGGGAATTTGCAGAAAATCCACTTCGATGTCCACGGTGCGCGCTTGTTTCTCGATTTCGGTCACATAGGGCGCAATGCGCCGGATTCTGCCGGGAAAAATCTTTTCCGGCATCGCATCCAATGTAATACGCGCTTCTTGTCCGACTTTGATTTTTGGCGCATCTACTTCATCCATCGGTGCAGTGACGTACAAACAGCTATCGTCGATCAGATCAATCGTTGGTGGCGTTGGAATACCGGGCGGCGAGGGTGTGGTGAATTCACCTAATTCACCGCTGATATGCGCGATGACACCGGAAAAAGGCGCGCTGATAACCGTTCGATCCAGTCCTGCCTGAGCCACGCGAACTTGCGCTTCGGCGCGTTTGATATCGGTGACGGCTGCATCACAACTGGCTTGCCGGGAGCGTGCGTTGGCATTGGCATCATCCGCGCGTTGTGAACTGACAAAGCCTTTTTCGACGAGCTGCTGCGTGCGTATCGATTCGCGCCGGGCATTTTCCGCCAGAATACAGGTTTCACGGCGGCGTTCCTGTGACATCGCCAATTGCCGTTGTGCCAATTCACGCTGCGCTTGCAGATCTTGATTCCATAGTTCCAATAAAGTCTGGCCCTTTTGCACATGATCGCCTTCTTTTACCCAGATTTTGGTAATCTGGCCGCCAGCGATGGGCGCGAGGTTGGATCTTTGGCAGGATTTAATCGTACCTGCGCGCGTGTTGACAATGGTAGCTTCAACATTACCGGTCGCAATCGTGGCTAGTTCCACTTCCAACGGCGTAGGTTGCGTGTAATACCAACTGGCAAGTACGATTGCGCTTATGATGACGAAAAAACTGATTAATCGTAACGGTTTTTTTATTGGCGGCATCATCAGGAATGCGAGGTCAGTGTGTAATAGGGCGACATGGTGTTGTATTTCGTTCTAAATGTGCGTATTTTACACGTTCATGAACACTTACATCTGCTCGTTGGTAACTCACAAGAACCTTAAGAAACTTCCGTATGACTGATATTTGGCGCAAGAAATTTATCTTATCCGATTCCGATCAACCCACCAGTATTCACGATATCCGTCCAACCGAGGCGAATTATGAAGCACTTGATCCGAAAACGTTTGAAGCGATAGAGGCTGAAGCGTTATTTTATACAATTGACAACACGACGACCGAGACCGGCCGTTTGGCATTGTATCGATCCATTGCGCGTCCGGCGCAGGATGCGCAAGTATTGCAGCAGAAACAGATGGCTTTGCGTGAAATTGAAGCGAACTCGGAACTCTATGATGCGCTGACTAATTTTACCGGGAAAGTCTCATCCGGTGAAAAATCCCTGAAACATTTGTTGTATGGCGAATTTTCCGGTGGTCTGGCTACGGATGAGCCGAGTACCCGCTCGGATAAATTGGAATTTGGGGGCTACGGTTACCGGCAGTACCAAGATGGTACGCAATTTGTTGTGGATCTGGTCGCAGGCGCCGCAAGGATTCCGTCCCCGCAATCTACGTATTTACGCACTGTACTGGATACAATCCGTGATTTTGGACAATCGCGGCTCTATGCGTTGATGCAGGGCCCGGTTTATTCCATGGGCGGCAAGTTCAAAACAAAAAAAGAGAAATCAAGTTTTGACCTGTATTCGCGCTTCCAGCCTTCGCTATTTAAAATTATGCCGATGCTTATTTTCTTCGCCGCCGGTTATGGCATTTTGTTTTTCTTTGAAAACTTTATGCCTCAATTCAATGCATCTTACATTGGTTACGGTATCCTGGCACTGACCGCACCGGTTTTTCCCATTATTCTGCTGGCAATGGGTGTTTCCGATCGCGATTCGATTATTTACCCACTGCGAAAACAATTTCGAGAGAATCCGGAATTGGCAAGAGCAATCGAGGCGTTAGGATTACTCGATGAATTATTATCTTTTTATCGTTATGGGCAAGCGTGTACCTGGGACAAAGTATTACCGGAAATTGTCGATGAAAAACAACACCGATTGACGATCAACCAAGCCAGAAACCCGTTGTTGATCAAAGATATCCCGGATTATGTGCCGAACGATATCTACTTGGATTTGGCGGGACGTGTGTTAATTATTACCGGTCCGAATAGCGGTGGTAAAACAGCGTATTGCAAAACCATTGTGCAGATCCAATTGCTGGGACAAATTGGTTGCTACATTCCCGCCACGCAAGGACAACTAGTGCCGGCGGAACATATTTATTATCAAGTGCCCGACCCAGGTCAACTTAGCGCCGCGATGGGACGTTTCGGTCATGAACTGCAACGCACACGGGAAATATTTTTCAATGCCACTGCGCGTAGCCTGGTGGTGTTGGATGAATTATCCGAAGGTACAACGTTTGAAGAAAAAATGACCATTTCAGAATATATCCTCAAGGGATTTCACAAACTGGGTGCAAGTACCTTGCTGGTCACGCATAACCACGAACTCTGCGAACGCCTGCAAAGCGATGGGATTGGCCGGTATCTGCAAGTCGAGTTCATGCCGCAAGGCCCGACGCATCGATTGATTGAAGGCATCTCCAAGGTCAGTCACGCGGATCGCGTTGCCAGTGCTATTGGGTTTAGTCAGAAGGATGTTGAAGCGCATTTGGAACGGCAGATTGAAACGCGCCAGAGTTGAATAATTTGATGTAAAAGACGGGAGTATAGGTTTATGTTAATTAAAGACATATGACATGATTGTGAGTTGTTGAGCATCATGTCAAATATATTAAGAACCATTATGGAGATTGAATTGTGATTTTCGACTGGACAATAAAAATTACCGACATCATTATGATTTTTGCAATCATTGTTGGCCCTATCATTGCAGTTCAAATCACGGAGTTCATACGCAGACATCAAGAACAAAGAGACAGAAAGATGTATCTCTTTCGAACTTTAATGGCAACTCGGTCTGCCACTTTGGCTCCTGCTCATATCGAAGCACTTAATCTGGTTGAGATAGAGTTCCATTCTAATAATCATCAAGACTGCAAGGTTGTGAATGCATGGAAACTTTATCGTGCTCACCTTTTCGACTCTAACTATCCACAAGAATCCTGGGATGCACGTAGAGCTGATTTGCTCGTTGAGCTTCTTTATGAAATGAGCTCGGAGCTTGGTTATAACTATGACAAGGCACATATAAAAGGCGGCACCTACTACCCAAAAACTATGGTGACACTGAGCTTGATCAAACAGAAATTCGTAAACTGCTTCTTGAATTATTGCGAGGCAATCGTACATTGCCTGTTAGTGTTCCAGAGTCTATTCAACAGGAGCACAACATCACCCAATAGATTTCGAAGTTGGAAAGTTCTGAAGGTTAAAAAACTAAGCAACTGAATGTGTGAGTTTTATGAATAAACAAGTACTTCAACTACTAGTGCCGAGAGTACTCAATGAAATTACAACTTATTGCTATTCACGAAGTAATTGATATTGCAAATTCAAAGTATCGTTTCTTTAAAGGAAGAAGCCTCGGGAGCTTGCTCCCGAGTCAAAGTCGATAATAAAAATTCCGTTTGACCGGAGGTCAATCAGGCTGGCGTAAACTGGTTGCTTGCGGCCGAGTTTACGCCAGCCTGATAAATTTTCAAGAAGATTGCGGCGGTACTTTTATCCATTCTCCTGAGCATTCCCTGACTTTTGGATAATATCCTTCAGGATTACGACAATAATACCAGTAATTACTTCTTTGCACGGGAACAGGTTGAGAAGCACGAATAGGTGTATTTTGTTGGATATAAGTGGGTCTTTGCGGAGACAAAACCAATGGCGATGTTGCAACGCCTATAGGATAACCACCTAATGGATAATAACTGTCAAACCGGCGATAAGGGCCAAAGGCGTAATTATTATAAAAACCGACACCGCCCCAATTGCTGTAAAAGCCGAAGTTGTTAAAAGGTGAAAACCCCCAACCCCAGCCAGGACCAAATCCCCAACCGGGACCCCAGCCCCAGCCCCAACCAGGACCAAATCCCCCCAGCCCTAGGCCTAATCCGAATCCTAAACCGAATCCATCATGGTGATGGTGATGTCCATGGTGGTGATCAGAGCTATTGTTGTTGTCAGTATTCTGGATGTTGTTTTGGATATTAACATCCTGAGCGGCAGAACCATTTTGCATGGCTTCGTTGTTTTGAGCTGATTGATCGGTGGTTCCGGCAGACGCATTATTTTCAGCCGGCTGATTATCCTGGCCGCTGGCATTTTGAACGGAATTATCCTGAGTGCCACCGTTATCCTGCGTAGAAGAATCGGTTCCGGTGGATGAATTGTCGGGGCTTGCCAAATTATCTTGTTGAGACTCTGGTGAGATTTCCTTGCTTTGTGCAGATTCGGCGCCTGGGTCTGAACTATTATCTATCCCCGAATCATTGGGTTGGTTAAATTCACCTGTCTGACCAAAGTCGCCGCCTTGATCAGGATCATCGGCGAAGTCAAAATTATCCTGCTGATCAAATCCATCATTAGAATAGGAAGTATCGCCTTGATCGAAATCGCCTTGGTTATAATCACCGCCAAAGTCGCCACTTTGGTCGTAATAATCACCGGAATCAAAGCCACCGCCATCATAACCACCGCCATCGAAACCACCGCCATCGAAACCGCCTCCGTCGAAACCACCACCATCGAAGCCGCCTCCGTCAAAGCCGCCACCATCACCACCGCCATCTCCGCCTCCATCACCATCGGCCAGTACTTGACTTGCTGCAAAGAGCCCACACAGAGCGATAGCTATGCATGTCAATTTAAATTTTTTCATATAACCCCCGCTCGATTTGTTTCACATTTATTATCATGATATAGACGGGAATCTGAACAGATACTGAATGGAGAAAGGGTTTTTTTATGCAATGGATAATCACTCTTTTAAAGTTTAACGCTATATTCATTAAATTCAATACATGCAGCGTAAATTAATCTGCTTTATCTTTCACAAGTTCCTAAGCACGATCATTAGCAATGATTAGGTTATACTGCGAATCTAGAAATCCGCGATCATTCTGATAAGGATGTACCAATGAAAATTCACGAATACCAAGCAAAAGAGATTTTACAAAAATACGGGGTTGTCACGCCGAAAGGCATTGCCTGTTTCAATGTTGACGAAGCGGTAGATGCTGCGCGGCAGCTGGGTGGCGATGTGTGGGTGGTGAAAGCGCAGATTTATGCCGGCGGGCGAGGTAAGGGTGGTGGGGTGAAAGTGGCCAAGTCATTGGATGAAGTGCGGCAGCGTGCGGGTGAAATTCTGAATATGCGTTTGATTACGCATCAAACCGGTGTGGAAGGACAGGTGGTGCGTCGGCTTTTTATCGAGCAAGGCGTGCAGATCGAAAAAGAATTTTATGTCGGTATGGTGGTGGATCGCGGCCGTCAGCGTGTGTGCCTGATGGCGAGCTCGGAAGGCGGCATGGAGATTGAAAAAGTTGCGGCTGAAACACCGGAGAAGATTCATAAAGTGTTTATTGATCCGATCGCGGGGTTGCGCGAACAGGAAGCGCAAGACATTGCCCTAAAAATTGGCATGCCTGCGCAAAGTTTGCCGCAAGCGGTCACGTTATTGCAAGGGCTATATCAGGCTTTTGATGAATCCGATGCATCGTTACTGGAAATCAATCCTCTGGCATTAACTGCTGAAAAGCAGGTGATCGCACTCGATGCGAAAATGAACTTTGACGATAACGCATTATTCCGCCGTCCCGAGATTGTCGCATTGCGCGATTTGGATGAGGAAGATCCGGTTGAAATTGAAGCATCCAAGCACGAGTTATCGTATATTCCATTAGATGGCAATATCGGTTGTTTGGTGAATGGCGCGGGTTTGGCGATGGCGACTATGGATATCATCAAATTATATGGCGGTAACCCAGCCAATTTTCTCGATGTTGGTGGCGGTGCGACCGCTGAGAAAGTCACCGAAGCGTTTAAATTGATGCTGCGTAACCCCAAACTGCAAGCCATTTTGGTGAATATTTTTGGCGGTATTATGAAGTGCGATGTTATTGCGCAGGGCGTGGTAGCGGCGGCCCGTGATGTGAAGCTCGCAGTGCCGTTGGTGGTGCGGCTGGAAGGCACCAATGTGGAATTGGGCAAAAAAATTCTGGCAGATTCCGGTTTGACCATCATCTCGGCGGATAACATGGCCGATGCGGCACAGAAAGCAGTCAATGCCGCCAAAGTTCAATAATTTTAGCGTTATTACCTATTGAAGGAGTAGCCGTCATGTCCATCCTGATTAATCGCAACAGTCGTGTCATGACGCAGGGTATTACCGGTAAAACCGGGCAATTTCATACCCGTATGTGTCGTCAATATGCGAATGGTAAGGCTTGCTTTGTTGCAGGCGTTAATCCACGCAAACCCGGAGAGAGTTTCGAGGGCATTCCGGTCTATGCGTCGGTCAAGGAAGCCAAACAACAAACCGGCGCCAATGTTTCGGTTATTTATGTGCCGCCACCTTTTGCTGCCGCGGCCATTGATGAAGCGGTCGAAGCCGAGCTGGATTTGGTGATTTGCATTACCGAAGGTATTCCAGTGCGCGATATGATTCGCACTCGCTACAAAATGCAGGGCAGGAAAATCCGCTTGATCGGCCCGAATTGTCCTGGAATTATCACGCCGGATGAAATCAAGATCGGCATCATGCCGGGATACATCCATAAAAAAGGCCGCATCGGGGTGGTCTCACGTTCCGGTACATTGACCTACGAGGCCGTGGCGCAATTGATGGCGCTTGGATTGGGACAGTCCACCTGCATCGGCATCGGGGGTGATCCGGTCAATGGACTGAAGCATCTCGATGTCATGCAATTATTCAATGATGATGATGAAACCGATGCGGTACTGATGGTGGGAGAGATCGGCGGTACCGATGAAGAGGACTGCGCGCGTTGGATAAAAGATAATATGCAAAAACCGGTAGTCGGGTTTATTGCCGGCGTGACAGCGCCGCCCGGTAAGCGCATGGGGCATGCTGGTGCGATTATTTCCGGTGGTAAGGGAACGGCACAGGAGAAACTGGAAGTGATGGAATCATGCGGTATCAAAGTCACGCGCAATCCGGCTGAAATGGGTAAGTTATTGAAATCGGTTTTATAGCTTAGTTTTTTGGTAATTTTTGAAGGTATCGAACATGCGTTATCGTTTGTCGTTTTTTATCGTTCTTGTTGTGTTAATCGTTTCCGCTTGTAGCGCAGTACCCACAAAACAGCCGCTTCCCGCCAAAAAACCGGAGCGCCAGACGGGTCCGTTGCCTGAAAGTGCAAAACCGAAATACAATCTGACCGGTTATCCGGTGAGCACGCAGCAAGGCTATATTGATGGTTGTGAAACCGCTAAAAGGACGAGTTGGGCCTTCAAAGACCTAAATCGCTATGATAAAGACGGGCAATATCAAATGGGATGGGATGACGGGTTTGCGATGTGCCAGATGAAGAAATAATAGTCTGCGGAGTTATTCTATAAAAATGTCCGGGATTTATCGGTATCTTGGTTCGTTAATTCTGCCAATAGTGCTCGTACTATCGATGCCGGTATTTGCTGGTGAATTACCGATTATAGTCAAACAAAAACTGCAACAATCGGCAATTCCGCAAACGGCGATTGGTGTGTATGTGCATGAGATCGGTGCAAGTAAGCCGATAATCGCTGTCAATGCGGATTCCGCTATGAATCCTGCATCGGTGATGAAGTTGCTGACAACCTATGCCGGGCTGGAATTACTGGGGCCAGCCTATACCTGGCCGACTATGCTGTATGCCAATGGCACAATGACTGATGGTGTTTTACACGGCGATCTGGTGATCAAAGGTTATGGCGATCCCAAACTGGATTTGGAAAATTTCTGGTTGTTGTTGCATCGTTTGCGTCAAACCGGATTGCATGAGATCAAAGGCAACCTGATCCTCGACCCTACGCATTATGATATTCCCAATGATGATCCGGGAGAGTTTGATGGACAGCCTTACCGTACCTACAACACTCTGCCGGAAGCTTTGCTGGTTAACTATCGTACATCCACCATCCATTTTTTTCCTCAACCTGAGAAAAATTCAGTACGGGTCGTGGTTGATCCGCTACCGGATTCCTTGCACATACAGAATCATTTAAAGCTTACGCAAGGTGCATGCGGCGATTGGCGCAATTTGTTAACGATTGAGACGATTGTCGACGCAGAAAACAGGAACCATTTTACCGTTGTCCTAAACGGCAGTTTTTCCAGGCAGTGCGGAAAGCAATCCTACATGTTGAGCCTGCAGGACAGCGCAATTTATACGCGCGAGCTGTTCAAGCGCTTATGGGCACAGCACGGTGGTTTGTTGCATGGCGATGTGGTGGTGAGGCAGATGCCACAAAGTTTGACACCGTTGGAAATTTATCAATCTCCACCATTGGCAGATATTCTTCGTGGTATCAATAAGTTCAGTAATAATATCGCAGCGCGTCAACTATATTTAACATTAGGTACCGGTGATGCGGTTATCAAAAATTCTCCGGCGACATTGGCCAAGTCCGATGCAGCAATCCAACAATGGTTAGCAGCCAAACAACTGAATTTCCCCGAATTGGTAGTGGAAAACGGCTCCGGATTATCGCGCAAGGAACAGATCAGCGCGCGGCACATGGGACAATTGTTATTGGCAGCTTTTAACAGCCCAGTGATGCCGGAGTTTATGTCGTCGTTGCCGATTGCCGCCGTGGATGGAACTTTGAAAAATCGTTTTGCCGACACGCCAGTCAAAGGGTTGGCGCACATGAAAACCGGTGCTTTGAATAATGTGCGCGCATTGGCAGGCTATTTGCTGGATAAAATGGGGCGACGCGTTGTGGTGGTTTTTTTTGTTAATCACGACCAGGCCGGGCAATCCCGGATTGCCATGGATACACTGGTTCAATGGGTTTATAGTCGGCAATAATCCATTCCCATTCCACTATCAGCCCTATTGATTCTAAGTGCCATTCGGCGTAGAGTTTCAACTCAAGGTAGATTATCTATTTTGAAATCAGGTGGTTCCCATTAACGCTAGAGGGAGTGCACAGTATGATGAATGAATATAAATCTCTTGCTGTACAGTATTTGGCTGGCACTGTACGGATCTTCCAACCGGCATCGCCTAAGCTGGTCACGTTCGATTCCCCTGCATCTGAAGTCATGACGGATTTGCGTAAGATACACGCGGCTGTCATCGCGCCCAGTATCACGATGGAGGTTGCCAATACTTATATGATGCAGCGTGGTGTACGTACATTGTTGGTGATGAATGATGACAATTTGTTGGCGGGAATTATTACAGCAAGTGATATTCTTGGCGAAAAACCCATGCGATTTATTCAGGAAAGGGGGGTTAAGCATAATGAGATTCTGGTGGTGGATATGATGACACCGCTTGAAAAACTGGAAGCAATTCCTTTGGAAGAATTAGAACATGCTAAAGTCGGTAACATTGTGGCCAGTTTACGTGAAAGTGGTCGATTGCACGCACTAGTCATAGAACATGATTCCTGCAAAATATGCGGAATTTTCTCCTGGACTCAAATCGAGAAACAGTTGGGAACCGTTATTCCACCCAATAATGTTGCCAAGAGTTTCGCGGAAATTGAATCTACATTGATGGCGAGTTAGTGGGAAAATAAGCCAGTTCAGAAAGTTTTTGAACTGGCTTGATTTTTTGATCAGGACTATGTGATAGCTGTCACGTCCCCAATCTGTTCAATCTCTATCAGGTTTAATTCTTCACCCTTTGAGGTAAGCTGGAAATGGAGTTGGCCCGGGCCAAGCCAAGCGCGAACTAGCTGAAGTCAAGATGGAGCGTGATTTGCTAAAAAAAGCAACGGCCTACTTTGCGAAGGAGTCGAGGTGAAGTACGGTCGAATGGAATCCCTGCGACAACACTATCCGGTAGCGTTGATGAGCCGCGTTTTCGAAGTTTCTGAGAGTGGCTATTACGCCTGGCGTGATCGCCCTTTATCGACGCGAGCACAAGAGAATGCCCGTCTGGAAATCGAGATTCGAGCGGCACACCAGCGCACCCGAGAGACCTTTGGTCCGGAGTTAAACTTCACTGTGACGGCACCTAACCGGGTATGGGTGAGCGACATCACTTACATTTCGACTGGCGAAGGCTGGTTGTACTTGGCTGGACTTAAGGATTTGTTCAGTGGTGAACTGGTTGGTTATGCCATGAGTGAGAGAATGACGAAAAACTTGGTCATGCAGGCCTTATTCCGAGGTGTTTCTGCCAGGCGTCCGTCCAAGGGACTGATTCTCCACTCGGATCGAGGCAGTCAATACTGCGCACAAGATTACCGGAAACTACTGAGACAGTTTGGCATGACAGCATCGATGAGCCGCAAAGGAGATTGTTGGGATAACGCTCCGATGGAAAGCTTCTGGGGAACACTCAAAAATGAACTGATTCACCATCGGCGCTACCGTACCCGAGCACAGGCAATACAGGAGATCCCGAGTACATCGAAATCTTCTACAACCGGCAACGAAAATAGGCCCGCCTCGGCTACCTGTCATCCGCTGCATTCATGCGGCAATATTATGAAAAGCTATTCGCCGCTTAACCCGTTGGACTCCACTATTGCCAACTGACCTCAGTGAAATACCGTGGCTCACTTAAATTACTATCATTATAATTTTAAGGCGATGGGTTCGCCTTGCTCAATTCAGCTCTATGCCCGTAGTTCAAGGATGGGGAAACAGGCAGCTAAGATTGCCATGGATGATATTTATCGCCTGGAAGCAAATTATTCTCGTTATCGCGAAGATAGTTTTTTGTCAGAAATAAATCGTGTCGCAACACAAGGTGGTCACATAACTGTTGATGATGAAACCGCCGGGTTGCTCGATTATGCCGCTACTTGTTATCAACAGAGTGATGGCTTATTTGATATTACTTCCGGGATTTTGCGCCGGACTTGGAATTTCAAATCCGGCGTTATACCAACTGAGAAAGCGATTCAATTGTTGCTCGAGAAAATCGGATGGCACAAGTTAAACTGGCAACGGCCTATTTTGACCTTTACGTTGCCTGGTATGGAAATTGATTTTGGCGGTGTGGTCAAAGAATATGCGGTTGATCGTGCCGCATCCCTATGCTGGAATGCTGGGATTCACCATGGAATCATTAATCTGGGAGGAGATATTAAAATAATCGGCCCGCATGATGATGGTAGCCCTTGGCGGATAGCGATACGACATCCACGCCACCCCGATGGTGTATTAAAAACGCTATTGCTTTATTCCGGCGCTCTTGCAAGCAGTGGAGACTATGAGCGGTGCATTACGTTGAATGGTGTGCGCTATGGGCATGTACTTAATCCTAAAACCGGTTGGCCAGTTAATCATATGGCATCTGTCAGTGTGATTGGCGATTTTTGTGTTGTTGCGGGCAGCGCATCTACGATTGCTATGCTCAAGGAAGAACAAGGATCCGATTGGTTGAATGAACTTGGTCTACCGCATTTGTGGGTGAACGTATATGGGGATATGGGTGGATCCTCTGAATTTGATAATTCTATATGATCCCAATTTCTGCGATTGAATTTTGACGAAGCGAGGGCTGAACGTTCGGGTTTGGATTTTGTGGGTAACGACTAGCCTAGGGAGGACGGATAGCGCGAAAATGGTTCGGCGCGGCCAGCCGACCGGTGAAGTTCGTGAATTTTCGGAATTCAAGGCGAGCGCCCCTGGGCGAAAGCGATTCTGCCGGGATGGTGAAGCAAGAGCAGGGAACAGGCTACGAAACCAGCGCTTGCGCCAATTGGTAGCTTTTACAACGGATATCCCGAAATAGATCGACGAACCCGGCGGCAATCTTGAGCACCAGCGCCCCGGCGTGACGTACGACCTTGCCCGGCAGATGAAACAAGCGCCAGCGTACTGTTGCCACCCGATGACGCTGCTAGTCGCTGCCCAGTACCGAATACTTGAACAAGACGAACTGAATCGCCCCGGTATTTCCGGAAATAAAATGATTTGAGAGGAGGAAGAGATGAAGAATCAAATCAGTTATTCACCGGAAGTACGAGAACGAGCGGTAAGATTGGTATTCGAGCAGCAAAAAGAGCATGAATCGCAATGGTCGGCGATCAAATCGATTGCATCGAAGATTGGCTGCACAGCAGAAACATTGCGGACATGGATAAGAAAAGCGGAGACGGATCAGGGAATTCGAGGCGGTATGTTGACATCGGATCGTGAGCGGCTCAAGGAATTAGAACGGGAGAATCGTGAATTAAAGCGGGCCAACGAGATATTGCGTAAGGCGTCGGCCTATTTTGCGAAAGGACGCTCGACCGCCGACCGAAATAATGGTGACATTTGTCGACAGCAACAAAGCAAAATATGGGATCGAGCCAATCTGCAATGAAATCTGGATTGCCCCGTCGAGTTATTATGAACACAAAGCGCGCGAGCGAGATCCCGATCGATTGCCTGACCGCATCAAGCGGGACATGAGACTAGAACTTGATATACAGCGGGTATGGAAAGACAATTTCCGCGTTTATGGTGCTCGCAAAGTATGGCGGCAGCTGCTGCGGGAAGGTATTGGTGTTGCTCGTTGTACGGTCGAACGGTTGATGAAGAAGCTTGGAATGCAAGGTGTCCGGCGTGGCAAAAAGTGCTGGACGAGCATTGCAGATAACTCACTTTGCCGCCCAACGGACAAGGTTAACCGGCAATTTGTAGCTGCCTGGCCCAATCAACTGTGGGTGGCGGATATTACATTTGTAGCGACATGGACAGGATTTGTTTATGTGGCTTTTATCACCGATGTTTTTGCCCGGTATATTGTTGGTTGGCGAGTGAGTCGTTCATTGCGAACGGATCTGATACTGGATGCACTGGAACAGGCGCTATGGACACGGCGGG
>JAGNZK010000016.1:0-46026 GCA_017984435.1 Nitrosomonas sp.
GTAATCCGCCAGCAAGCTATCAATTAAGTTAGTCGGTAGGGATTTAGGTGTAGTCATTTTTACTCCAAAAATAAATACGCAGTTTCCTGCTAAATGACCATTTACACAAAATTATTTACACCCTCCAATCCCGCCTTGATGAGCGCGCCTTCTAAAAAATCATTCTCCAACGTGAGCTGTCCAATCTTGGCGTGGAGTATCTTGAGATCAGGCGCGGCGGCCTTTACTTTTGAATTATGCTCGAATACATCGATTGCAGATTCCTGTTACTGCTGCTTCCATTCCGAAATCTGATTCGGATGCACATCAAATTGTTCAGCTAACTCAGCCAGTGTCTTGTCACCCTTCAACGCCGCTATTGCCACCTTGGCTTTGAATCCCGCTGCGTGATTCCTTCTCGTCCTTCTCATACTCTTGCTCCTTTTTTGCCGCGTACTTCACGGATTTAAATTGAGCAAGATTAACACTTATCCGACTGTCCGAATTTGCGAGGCCACTTCTATCAACAGGAGGTAAAACCATTTCAGTCTGGTCGACTTATCCCCAGCGGTGTAGTACGCTATGCCACTATTTCACCTAGTCAATTTTGAATTAGCAGAGCTGGTCAGTTCTTAGTTAGCGGCAACAGATCCGCTATTCCAGCGCAATGACTCTAAATGATCTACGCAGGTTTGCTCATTAGGGAAAGCCCTAATAAGATCAATAATCGTGTTGAAATTTGTATTTATCACGACATCTACTATAACTGTATATAGTAGATGTATACACTAATATTTTAGTTCTTGGTGTGGAATTGTATATAGTTACCCAAATAAAAATATAACACCCAGGAATTGCAGTATTTCTTCATTTAACCTCCAGAATCACCACATAACGACTCGTATCATATCAATGAATTTAAACCTTCTCATACCCAATCTGTTTTGGCCTAATGTCTCACAACCAGAAATTTACAGTGATCTGTCAATACCATCCTTAGAAATACTACTATCCAAAAGTATTTCTATGCGGTATCCATCACAAGAAATGGAAATATGGCTATGCAAGACATTTAAGATAGCAAAGCAACAAAGCTGGCCTATTGCTCCCACAATGTTACACGTTGATGGTTCTGATTCAATGAAAACCAGTAAAGATTTCTGGATGCGGGCCGATCCTGTACATCTACGTATTGAACAGAACCACATCATGTTAGCTGACAGTCAAGTCTTCAAAATCTCTAAAGAAGAAGCTGAGCAAATAGTGCAAGATTTAAATCGCAGTCTAAGTAGCCACGATTTCTCTTTCTTGCCATTGCGCCCTGATCGCTGGTATATCCGAGCAGCTAGAAAGCCGGAAATGCAAACACATACACTCAGTCAAGTTACAGGCATGAACATTAATAATTTTTTACCAACAGGCGATGAAAGTATCATTTGGCATAAAACTTTTAATGAAATTCAGATGTTGCTTCATGAGCACCCAATTAATCTGGTACGCGAGTCTCGCGGCGAACTAATCATCAATAGCGTTTGGTTCTGGGGAGGAGGAAATATGCCACAATCGATACAATCTCCTTATACACATATCTGGAGCGATCACGATCTACTCCGTGCATTAGCATTGGCCAGTAATACGAACCATTCAAAATTACCTCGCGATGCCAGTGAATGGTTACAAACCGGAATAACAGGAAATCATCTTATCGTGCTGGATGCTCTTCTTGGAAAAGCAAAATATAGAGATGCTTATGGCTGGCGTGAGGCTTTAAAGGATATGGAAAAAAATTGGTTTTCTCCGCTGCACATAGCTCTCAGAAAAGGAAAAATCAAGCAACTTACTATTACATCCCTCCATGAAAACTCATCTCAGGACTTTGTAATAATGCGTTCTAATTTGTGGAAATTCTGGTTAATGACTAGATCACTCTCTTCTTACATAGCAAGACACTAATTAGATACAGAATATCTTCATAAGAAGTACGGCAGCAGTTTTATTAGAAATCACAAATATTAAAAACAAGGAACAGTCATGCAAAAAACCTCTCTATTTAATATTATCAAACCTTATCTAGCTGCTTGTATCGCTCTAACACTTACCATCGCTCTCGCAACCAGTGCATATTTTCTTAGTGAACTTGCATTACACTGGTCAATAGCACTATGGTTTTCCTTACTATCTGTATTGATAGTCATTATTATCCAGATAGTATACACAGAAAAAAACATCAAGAACTACTCAGAGCAATTAGCAGTTAACAAGGAAAGACTTACAAATGAAATAAAACATCGACTATGGGCTGAGAAAACAGCATCAGAAAGCAAAATAAAATCACTATTTATCGATGAAAATATTCCTGTCATGCTGGCTTATTTTAATAGTGATTTCCGATGCCGTTACCATAATCGAATATTTCGCCGCTGGTTTGGGTTAAAGCCAGATCAGATAGATGGCCAACTTTTAAAAGAATTCTCAAATGAAGAATTTTCCTCTGATATTCAAAATTGTATTGAAGAGATTTTAGCCGGAAAAACCGTGCATAACGAGCGTATCCTTAAATCGACCAAAGGCTTTCCCTACATTTTCACGGAACAATACCTTCCGCATCTTGATAATAAGGGGAAAACTATCGGTTTCTACACATTACATACACCTCGCGCACAAGAAAAAAATCGCGTTTCCTCAAAAAACAATAAGACAGTGAATTCAACCCAACCGATACCCAATAAACCCAAAGAAATACTTACCAAAGACAATACAAATCCTCAGTCGAATACTCAAATATCTAAGTCAGGAATCACATCTACACGTATTGCTCAAGCAATTGAAGATGGAGAATTTAACCTCTACTGCCAAAAAATAAACCCTATAAAACCTGATGACACATCAGCTTCACAACATTACGAAATTCTAATTCGAATGCATGAGGAAGAAAATAATCTGATGCCTCCTGGTTCATTCTTACCTCTTGTAGATCAATTTAAAATGATGCCAAAACTGGATCGGTGGATAATAAACCATATTATTCAGTGGTTATCTGTGCACCCAGAAACCAGTTTGGTATTTTATCTTAATGTATCCAAAGACACGTTAAGTGACCAATCTTTCCCTAGTTTCATGCAAGATCGATTACACGAAATGAAAACCTCCGCTTCCAATCTTTGCTTCGAAATTGAAGTATCGGATGCAGAGACCAATACGGAAAATACACTTATCTTTGCGCAGAAAATGCGTGAATTAGGTTGTCTTATTTCCCTATGCAGCTTCTGCAATACCCCAGAATCATTAAATTTGCTCGATAAAATGAAAGTTGATTATCTAAAAATTGATGGAAGTCTAATTTGTAACATACTTCAGGATGAAGAAGATCTAGATAAAGTAAAAACCATTAATCAGCTTGCTCACAATGCTGATGTTAAAACAATAGCAGAATTAGTTGAAACTGATGACATCATCATGAAACTACAGGAAATTGGTGTTGATTATGCCCAAGGATTTGGCGTTGCAAAACCTCATCCATTCGAAGATCTTGAATCAGGAAATTCCAAGTTGCAAATCTAACTGAGCACATTACAAAAGAGGCGCAATTTATGAAAAAATTGCGCCTCTTTTTATTTTATTTACACGGCCTTACATCATAATGCCTTGACCATATGCTCAACCACTTTCTTGGCATCTCCAAATATCATCATGGTTTTATCCATATAAAACAGATCATTATCAAGACCAGCATAACCCACAGCCATACTACGCTTCACAACCATGACTGTACGTGCTTTATGTGCGTCCAAGATAGGCATACCATAAATTGGGCTACCTGGAACATTTGCTGCTGGATTCACCACATCATTGGCTCCCAGCACCAACACGACATCCGTATTTGAGAAATCACTGTTAATTTCTTCCATTTCCTGGACTTGTTCATAAGGAATTTCCGCTTCTGCCAGTAACACGTTCATGTGCCCAGGCATACGTCCAGCTACCGGATGAATAGCAAAACGCACATTGACACCTTTTTCATGCAATAATTCAGCCAATTCCTTAACAGCATGCTGCGCTCTTGCAACTGCCAAACCATAGCCAGGAACAATAATTACACTATCCGCATTGCCCATTAAGAAAGCGGCATCTTCAGCACTCCCGCTACGGTGCGTCTTCTGCACACCATCATCTGCCACCACCGTACCACCATCACTACCAAAACCGCCCAGTATGACGGATAGAAATGGCCGATTCATGGCTTTACACATAATATAGGAAAGAATCGCGCCTGAACTTCCTACCAATGATCCAGCGATAATCAACATCGGATTACCTAGAGAGAAGCCAATACCTGCCGCAGCCCAACCGGAATAGGAATTAAGCATAGATATCACGACTGGCATATCAGCACCGCCTATTGGAACGATAATCAGGAATCCCAAGATAAAAGCAATCGCGGTCATGACAATGAATGCATTCCAGTTTGTTGTTTCACTAAAGAAAAACCACAAACCAAATCCAATCATGGTGAGTGCCAACAACAAATTAATCATATGCTGACCAGTAAAAACGATCGGCGTACCACTCATACGTCCGGACAGTTTCAGGAACGCAATAACCGAGCCTGACCACGTCATGGCACCGATAAAGGTACCCAGAAACAGCTCCAGTTTGCTACCCGGAGGCAAAATCGCAGGCAAACCAAAAGAAACCGGATTATTAACCGCCGCAATAGCAATAAATACGGCCGCTAAACCAACCAGCGAATGCATAAACGCAACCAACTCCGGCATTGCTGTCATTTGCACACGTTGCGCAACCAGTGCACCAATAATACCACCTACTGCGATACAACCTAAAATCAAAGGCCAGTTCTGGGTAAGCGTCAAGGTTGTGGCAACCGCAATCGCCATACCAACCATACCGAATAAATTTCCACGGCGTGCAGATTCAGGCGAGCTTAGACCTTTTAGTGCCAGTATAAAAAATACCGAAGCCACTAAATATGCAAGTGCTACCATATTTGCTGACATTTACGCGTTTCCTTTTTTATCTTTTTTCTTGAACATTTCCAGCATACGTTGGCTCACTAGAAATCCACCAAAAACATTAATTGCAGCCAATGTTACTGCAACCGCACCTAACCAGACCCCCCAATCGGTTTCAGCCGGTCCGGCTGCTAACATCGCACCCACAAGAATAATGCCGGAAATAGCATTAGTCACTGACATAAGAGGTGTATGCAAAGCCGGTGTCACATTCCACACGACATGATAGCCAACAAAAATTGCCAGCACAAAAACTGTTAGATTGATAATAACCGGATCAATTTCACCAATCATGATTACTCCTTTAAAATTCGTTAATTGCACGTTCTAAACGTGACAATTGAATAGAATGATACGTTAGATTTGCTTGAACCCACCATTCATTTATGGCTTGCTGATAATTTCTCCGCCCGCACAAACCAATGTTCCAACAATAATTTCGTCGCCGCGATCGATCTTAAGCTCACCACTTTCCGGATCAAGCATCAAATTGAGAAAGTTCATTAAGTTTCGTGCATACAATGTACTGGAATCTGCCGCTACCAATCCTGGAATATTTGCAATACCAATCAAATGCACACCATGTTTAACCACCGTTTTGTTTAATTCTGACAAAGGACAGTTACCACCCGCTTCAACCGCCATATCGACAATCACCGAACCTGGTTTCATCGCCTGCACAGTCTCTTCTTTGATCAAAACAGGAGCAGGACGTCCAGGAATTAAAGCAGTCGTGATAATAATATCTGCTGCGATCGCGCGCTCATGTACTAACTCACCTTGACGACGCTTGTAATCCTCAGACATTTCAGTTGCATACCCACCTGCTGTTTCAGCTTTTGCTTTCTCTTCATCACTAAGCGGTACTTCCACAAACTTGGCGCCCAAGCTTTCCACTTGCTCTTTGGCTACTGGCCGCACATCAAATGCCTCTACCACAGCACCCAGTCTTTTCGCTGTCGCGATCGCCTGCAAACCCGCAACACCAGCACCCAGGATCAGAACTCGTGCCGCTTTTACAGTACCCGCTGCCGTCATCAACATAGGAAAGAATCTCTGATAAACATTAGCTGCCATGATGACCGCTTTATAGCCAGCAATATTCGCTTGTGACGATAGAACATCCATATTTTGCGCTCGAGAAATACGCGGCAATTTCTCCATCGCAAATGCAGTCAAACCATGCTGCGCTAGTGCCTCGATGCCATCCTTCTGATGCGGCAACAGAAGGCCCAACAACACGGCATCCTTTCGCATCATTGCTAATTCAGCAGGTTCCGGACCACGTACTTTGAGTACAATCTCTGATTGTGCATATAACTCAGCCACATTAGTCACTATAACTGCACCTGCTTCTTGATATGCTGAATCCGGTATGCTAGCGCCTGCACCAGCGCCTGATTGTACTGATACTTTATGAACGCCCTTAGCAGCAAATTTCTTCACGGTCTCCGGTGTCGCTGCTACGCGTGTTTCTCCCCCGCGAATCTCTACGGGTATGCCTATATGCATTGATGATCCCCCTTTTATTACCAGCCCTCTTGCAAACAAAAACCAAAATTGTGCTTAATTCTTTTATTGAACTGCGAATTATAAATCAATTTGCACGCAATGCATTACTTGGATCAGGAAAAACCTGATTTGGCTTGATTTTCTAGCTTCACACATCTACTGCAGCAGCAATTAATTACCGCTATTCATGATAAATATGAGAGATCTCTGCAAGGCAAGGGCTTCAGAATAATGTTACTTATCTACCTTATTGAATTCCTGTTCTAGTTGCTGGGTAATCTGCACTAATAACAGAGAAATCTTTGCCAGCAATAATTCTGCATCAAACCAGTTATTATTGATACTGGCTTTTTCCAGCTCTACACATAAATCAGCAAAACTTAAAGCGCCGATTGTTCTGGCAGAAGATTTTAATTTATGACCTAAACAACCTAACGCTGGCAAATCCTTTTTAGATTGCGCTATTTTCATTTCCGTCAACGTATCATTGGCAACCTCAATGAATTTAAACCCAAATTTACGCACCAAAACCGTATCGTTATGAAACATTTGATACAGAATCGCGATATCAACCGGAAGTGATTCAGCTGACAATAACTCTTTCTTTCCCACAGCTTCCTTTATTTTATCGCCTTGTAAACCCGATTTATCAACCAACCATTTGGCTAAAATCAAATACATTTGATTGGGGTCAATAGGCTTGGGTATAAAATCATCCATGCCTACAGCCAAGCATTGATTACGATCTTCTGTAGTGACGTTGCCTGTCATTGCAATAATACGTTGTCCCGCAAGCTCTGCTGTTTTCCGAATGCGGCGGGTAGCCTCAAGACCATCCATTACTGGCATCTGTGTATCCATTAACACTAGGTCAAATTTCTCAGTCGCCAAGCGCTCCAGTGCTTCTTGCCCGTTACTCACAATAACTGTCACTGCACCTACCAATCCCAATAAATCCTGAGTTACCAGCTGATTAAAAGGATTATCCTCAACAATTAAAATGTGAGCATCTCTCATTCGCTCTTGCGCTGCTTCAAGCTCATCCTGTTGCACTATATCTTCTTCGATCTGATTCCCACGACCCAGACAGACTGTAAAATGAAATATACTGCCATGACCCAATTCACTCTCAACCCAGATACGCCCCTGCATTAATTCAACCAACTGCTGACTAATCACTAAACCAAGACCACTACCACCATACTTACGATAAGTAAAGTTGTCTGCTTGGTTATAGGATTCAAATAAGCGGTCAATCTGCTGAAGACTCAAACCGATACCGGTATCACGAACTGAAAATTGTAGCTCCACTGAATCGTGCTGGAACGCACTCACGACTATAGTAATTGTCACCGATCCTTTCTCGGTAAACTTGACTGCATTACTGGCCAGATTAATGAGTATCTGACCTAAGCGAACAGTATCTCCATGCAAGAAACTGGGTACTTCATCTGAAACATCTATCTTAAAACTCAAACCCTTATCACGCGCCAAATAACCCATCAGAGAATCCACTCGCGCCAGACATGCACGTATATCGAAATCTTCTTTTGTTAATTCAAGCTTACCTGCTTCGATACGCGAAAAATCGAGTACATCATTAATAATATCCAATAATGATTTGGCTGCATGGTTAATCTTTCCCAGATAATTACTTTGTGTTTTATCCAGCTTGGTCTGCAAGCATAAATGCGACAATCCGATGATGACATTCATCGGAGTCCGGATCTCATGACTCATCGTAGCGAGAAATGAGCTTTTGGATTGATTGGCTGATTCAGCAGCACGACGCGCAATCATCAACTCCGCACTCAACCGGCTGCGCTCCGCCGCAGCTGCCAAACGCGCCATTAACTCACTGGGATGGAAGGGTTTTGTCAGATAATCCGTTGCACCAGAATTGATACCATTCACAATACTGTCAGTATCCTCTTCAGAAGTCAGCATAATCACTGGCAACAGCTTCATTTGTTCAGTTTGTCGGATTCTTTTACACACCTCAAAGCCATTCATACCCGGCATATTCACGTCCAGCAGCACGACATCCACAATATGATCATTGAGTAACTGGAGGGCTTCTTCGCCGTCTCTTGCCTCCAGAATCTTATACTTATAATTATTCAGCGCGGTACGCACCAGCATACGATTGGTGGCCATATCATCCACGACAAGAATACTATACCGCTCATCGCTGGCTTGCACTAATCCCCGATCAATTTCGTTCAATGTAGACACCACGCCTCCACAATGTGTTTCCATACGCAAACTCAATGACTCGATAAATATTAATAGCTTTCAGGATCACTCTTTTACTCTTATACAGATTGACTCTGCGTCATCAATAGATATACCAATTCATTTTCTTATGGATTATTGCGATATCTTTCTAGCGATAAACACCGCATAACGTTTGAGCTGGGGAAAAGAAAACAAGTTGTTTTGTAATTCGCCGTATCCGTAATGATCTCCTTTCAGGCAATCATAATCCTGCACAGCGAGATCCTTTTCCCGGACTGATCAATGCTTCTAGCCGACACGCTTTCTCCTTCCAATACAATACAATACAATTCACATAAAATTGTGTCATTGCTGCGCTCGAAGTTTAGCGGTCACCTTTCTCCGGCAAAATGATACTGATCTGCAGCAGTATTTTTTGTTAAGCTCACTAGATAGGATGCCATATTCTGTAACTGAACCACTTGATCCACAGCATTCAATGCAATGGCGGATCCCGGCATCCCATAAACCACAGCACTCGCTTCATCCTGTACAATCGTATGCGAACCCATTTGCCGCATTGCCAATAATCCTTCAGCACCATCGGATCCCATTCCGGTCAGCAGTATTCCAATACTTCGATGCTTACAGATTTCCGCCACCGACTTGAATAATGGCGTAGCTGATGGACGGAAGTTATTCACTTCCGGTGCATTACTTAATTTTGCAATCAGGCCCTCGTGATTCCGCTCAACCAGCAAATGAAAGTTATCCGGCGCAAAATAAATCACCCCTGGCCGCAGTTTCTGATTATCTTCAGCCAACACCACTGGTAACACAGTATTCTTTTGTAACCAAGCAACCAATCCACCAATAAATCCCTTACTAATGTGCTGCGTGACCACTATCGGTACCGGAAAATCCGCGGGTAATTTTGTCAATATTGTGAGCAATGCTTGCGGACCGCCTGCAGAACAACCGATCGCAATAATCTCATGCGTTTTGATGCGTTGCTGAACAGCTGCTTCAAAAATAATTGATTCATTCTGACCATAGCGGCGCACTACTTTTACTTCTGCCATTGAACGTACGGTATCAATCATTTCCTTACGCATCGCTTCAAATCCGACGCAATTTAATCCCGTAGGTTTTTCTAAAACCGCTAGAGCACCTTCTTCGATTGCACGAAAAGTGATACTCAATTCTTCATCATCGACGCCGGAGCTGATCACAACAATCGGTACCGCATTCGTTGACATGATTAAATGAGTCGCTTGAAAACCATCCATGACTGGCATGCGAATATCCATCGTCACCAGATCAGGTTTTAATTCGTGTGTCAACTGCACAGCCTCGCCACCATCTTTCGCACGCCCAATCACTTGCATATCGGGCTCACTCTCAAAGATAGCCTTGAGTAACAAACTAACCACATCAGAATCTTCTACAATTAGAATCCGTATCATGAATGTTCTTTCGCACTTTTCATATATTCATCATAGCAATTGATTAATCACATCCAATAGCACCTTTGATTCAAATTGATTCTTAACAATATAAGCGTCGGCACCAACTTCAATTCCACGTCGTTTCTCCGCCTCACTACTCAGTGAAGTGACCATAACAACTGGAATACTCTTAAATTTCTCACTTTGTTTAATCCGTTCACTGAATTCAAAACCATTCATAATCGGCATTTCAATGTCAGTGATAATTAGATCAAAACCTTGTCCTTGCAATAAGTCCCATGCATTCTGTCCATTCGCTGCCACTGTTACCCGGTAACCACAAGCTTCCAGTAGCGTTTTCTCAAAGGTGCGAATGGTAATTGAATCATCTACCACTAAAATATGCGATGCTTCAACATCTTTCTCCGCCTCCGTTTGCCCTTGCACAAGCAGCTGGACTGCATCACCTAACCGCAATGCAGATGTCACTAAATCATCAGGATTCAGTACAACAATCACTTCGCTGCTTCCCATGAAAGTAGCGCCCATTACATTACGCACTGCTTTTAAAGGAGGTTTTAAGCGCTTAATCACGATTTCTCTCTCACTGATAATTTCTTCGACCAGCAAAGCAACACGCTGCCAGCCTTTCGAGATAACAATTAATGACAGCCTTTCAGCAGCGCTTAAGCGAGATTGCCCAATTTCCAAAACAACCGCCAAATCACGAATTGGAATTGCTTTATTTTCAATAAGAATGACCTGATTGCCACCAACTTCTAACAAATCCTCGCGTTTAATCTCCATCACGCGCTCAACGGAAGAAATCGGAATGGCAAACGTACTTCCACTGACCCGTACTATCAAGCCATGATCTGTCGATAACGTTAATGGTAAGCTGAGAACAAAAACTGTACCTTTCCCTTCAATCGTATCGACCTTGATATGGCCTTTCAAATTACGCAGATTAGTTAAAACGATATCCAGCCCTACACCTCTGCCTGAGATATCAGTAATCATGTCTTTACTGGAGAATCCTGGACGAAAAATCAGATCAATAATTTCCGCTTTGTTTAAGGCCAAGATCTCACTGTGCGTCAATATCTTTTTTTTAATAGCATGCTTGATTACCTGATCAGTATTAATGCCTGCTCCATCATCACTGATGGTCATCAAAATCCGATCATCCGCTCTATTGACCTCGATCTTCAAATGCCCGATTTCAGATTTACCTTGCACCAATCTTTCCTGAGGACTCTCAATACCGTGATCAATGGCATTACGCAACAGATGCATTAAAGGATCTTTTATGCCCTCCAATATAGGCCGGTCTATTTCGATATCGCCGCCCATGATTGTAAAATCAACCTTCTTTCCCAAATCAAGCGCAACATCCCTTACTAACCTAGCTAATGGCTGCAATTGCGTTGCCGCAGGTACCAGATGCAATGCCCGTACCTGATCTTGCAGTTGAAAGTAAGTCAAGCTATAACGACTATTACTTTCACGTATCTGCTTGTAGAGCTGCTGGATACTAACTCTGAAACGATTAATAGCGGTCGTCGCTATCTCCAGCGAATCCTTTTCTTGAGTGACATGCGAAACCGTATTCACTTTTCTGGAAGTCTCCAGATACTGGTACCACTCACGGGAGAATAACCGTGATTCATCAAATAAATATTTAATGGCGGTCAGATGTTCTTCCATTTCAATCTTGGAAACAAGTAAATCTTCTACCAGCGCAGAAAACTGATCAAGTTTATGTAATGAAACACGAATTGTCGCCATATCCTCGAGAGGAGTCTTAGATTCTTTAGCCGGTGCAGGTGTTGAAACTACGGTGGTTACTGATACTGTTGGTTCATTCTTTTTAGCTGACTCTACAGCAGTCTCTGTACTCAACCGACTTCCCGCGGAATGTGCAAACCCAGACCCAGGTTTAATCTCGGACTCTGTATTCAACACGATTTCCTGTTGATCATTTAACTGCACCAACAAATCCTGCAAATCAAAACCCAGCGGTTGATTGGACTCCAATGCGGTCATGATTAATTGCATTCGATCCAGACCCAGCAAACATAAATCAATGGACCTTGAACTGACAGCCATTCCTTCACGACGGAATTTATTAAAGAGCGTTTCCAGACTATGTGCAACACTGGCAATATCCCGTGCGTCTATACCACGTGCCGCACCTTTGATATTATGCGCGGCACGAAAAATACGATCCAGACATTCTTTGCGTTGTTCCCCAGAAACTCCTTTCTCCAGTGCCAACAAGCCATCAGTAATCATTTGCGACTGTTCACTCAATTCAGACTTGAACATCAGCATCAGTTGACGCATCATTTCAGGATCAAGTTTCATTACCACTACTGATCTCCTAATGCGAGGTTATTTCTGGAGAATTCTCAACAATCGCGTTTTCTTCAAGGAAGTTACGATAAACTTAATACTACTTAGGTTTTATAAATGCTGACACACGCTTTCAGTCTTTCAGCAACCTCATCCATGTTGAGTGCCGCATCCTGGGTCTGTTGCGTACTGGAAACAAACTGTGACGTCACTTTATTAATTTCATTCATGGCATTGGAAACTTGATCGATACCGATCACTTCCTGCTGTACGGCGGCAACAATCTGTCTACTCGCACGCACTGTTTCATCAATCACCTCACTTAACTGCTTCATCATTTCGCCACTCTTCTCTACCAATACCACGCCAGCATCCACTCTTCTATTACCTTCTTCTGTTGCCATCACCGCGCGATCTGTCGCATGCCGAATGTCTTGCAGTATCTTCTGTACCTGGGCTGTCGATTGCTGCGATTGTATCGCCAGCTCTTTAACTTCCGCTGCAACCACAGCAAATCCCTTCCCTGCTTCACCGGCTTTGGCTGCTTCAATCGATGCATTCAGTGCCAACATCTTGGACTGCTGGGCAATACTTGATACAACATCAGTGATCTCACCGATCTGCTGGGTCTGTTCAGATAATGCCAAAATGGTATGGGCGATATTTTCCACACGTTCACGAATCACTCCCATGCCTGCAATAGCCTGTTCCAGTATTTGTTGTCCTTGCACACCTTCCCGCCGCACACGTTCCGCCACTTCCCCCAATTGCTTTGTTTTAGCCAGATTCTGTGCAGAAGTTGAACGCACCTCTTCCAGCGTCACCGTAATTTCACTGACTGCAGCAGCTTGCTGAGAAGCACCGGCTGCTTGCGCATTGACGGTGGACTGTATCTGCGCCAACGCAACTAGCAAAGTATTGTTCGCTGCACCCATTTGATTGGTAATATTCATCAGACTTTCAACCATCGCATTCAAATTACTGCCAATCACAGTAAGTTCGTTACTACCGCCTACATCAATGCGCTGGCGCAAATCACCCTTAGCCACTTTGCTGATGAATTCGCTATAGCCTTTGACACGATTTTTATAATCAATATTTGCTTCGACCTGCTGGGTGATATCTGTTGAAATCTTGACTACTTTAACAACGCGTCCCATTTCATTCTTGACTGGTGAATAAATTGCCTGTATCCAGACTTCACCACCTGATTTTGTAATTCTCTTAAATACGTCACTCTTATCCTGGCCATTCCTTAAATCCATCCAAAATTGATTATAGTCAGAAGATCTTGCATAATCCGGGTCCTCAAACATTCGTTGATGTTTGCCAATTACTTCTTCTTTTTGGTATCCCAGTAGCTGTAGAAAATTTTGATTAATCGTCAGAATGATGCCATCCGGATCAAATTCAATATAGTTATACGAAGCATCAATAGCAGCCAATATACCTTTCATATTTTGGCGTTCAATTTCCTGCTCGGTAATATCGTACCGCACCCCCATATATTTCTTGGGTTTGCCATTACTACCGAGAATAGGCGCAATCACTGCATCCACATAATAAGGAGTCCCGTCTTTCGCCCGATTCTTAATCACACCGCGGAAAATCTTGCCATGACCAATCGTATTCCACACTTGTTTGAAAGTAGCTTTTGGCATATCTGGATGACGTGTAATATTGTGCGGACTGCCAATCAATTCTTCCCGACTATACTTAGAAACCTGCACGAATTTCTCATTGATATCGATAATGTGCCCTTTTAGATCCGCGTAAGAAATAATACTGGTCATATTCACAATATCCGTGAGTACTTTATGTTCAGCTTCTTCCACCAAGGATTTTATTTTGCTGTCGGTGACATCTCTGCCTAATAGCATAATCCTAAGCGGCTTAGTATTCTTATCATAAATCAGGTTGTAAGAGACTTGCAGCCAGATTTCGTTACCTTTTTTACTCAACCATTTACAGTCCCCTGCAACACTTTCCGCTTGCTGTACGGATTTCCAAATATCCTGATACTCGGTGCTGTCGGCATACATTGAATCAAGAAAAATCTGATGATGCTTATCTTTGACCTCTTTCAGGGTATAACCCAGCAATTCCAGGACAGTGGGATTAGCCGTAATGATTGTGCCATCGAGATTTAATTCGATGATACAGTGCAATCTATTCAATGCTTCCATCCGGCTTTGGTAATCGACAAGCACTTCATCTGTTGCTTTTGTATCAGTTCTATGTTTCATTCCAGAATCCCTCAAAACAGTACGTACTCAACCAGAAATACGATCTAATTTACCGCTTCATCAATACTTAACACAGGATGGGTAAATATTGAACTGATATTCAGTATCACCACTTTCCCTTGATAAATACCGCGTACCAACTCATTATCATCTAGTGATGGTAATAAATGAGCAGATGCAAATTCATCATTATCATCAACCTCATCAACCAATAATCCAGCTTTTAACTTGCCTTCACTCACAACAATAATCCAGGATTTCTCCCGCTGTTCGTCGCACTTAATGCGAAATATCTCCCTTAAATCAAGGACCGTGAGCATTTCACCGCGATAATTGACGATACCGGCAATGGATGAAGGTGTACATGGCACTCGAGATAATTTTGTAGCAGATAAAATCTCTTCTGTATTTGCATAAGATACGCCATACAACGCCGATTCACCCAATCTGAAACGTATGTACTGCTCACTTTCCTCCAGATTATGCTGTTGTGCTTGTTGAGAAAGAATTCTTGCACGTGCTTGCAATACCTGTCGCGCTTCACTAGATTTTGGCATTAGTGACCACGCATTCATTTTTGGATGAGCATTGTCAGTGATGATTCTGTCCACAGCAATTCTTTGCTCAGATACTGGCAGCACTGCTGTTATCTGCTCACTGGCAGGATTTCTCAAGGGCAGTTGCGCTTGTGCAAAATCCAGTGCTTGATCCAGTTTGGATGCAGTTGATAAAACAGGTTTACTGATACTGGCAGCAATATGTTTCGTATTTTGTTGCTTTCCATTCTCTATTTTTTTAGCCGCCATAACCTGACCCCATGCTTGACTCTATGTGTTCTTCTGAATACGGGTAGGCAACCGTACGTCCAACAAGTCCATAACTTCCATGATTAATGCATTGATTTCATTCTTCGCAATCTGATCATGCCATTCGCCCACCCACAAACCTCTCGCTAAGACATCACTATAGGACACACGAAAACTGAGATGTGAATGTAACTGAGGTAAAGCCAGCTCTTCCTGTACCGCGTGACTGAGTTCCCTAGCCGAGCGCGTTTGCTTGCGATAACGATTCCATACGATATGCGCATCCACCCGATACTGATTCTGACGCGCTGCGTCGATCGTTGCATGCAAATCTGACAATGCCCAGATTTCCGCGGCACTCGCTCCAAGCGGCAATAAACAAAGATCGCTCATCACCAGAATGGCCCGGGTTATCTCAGCGATGCGCGGCGGACCGTCAATGATAATAAATGCTTGTGTTTGACTGAGCACTCTGGTTTTATCAATTAGTTCCTCGTGATCTAATGCGGTAGCGACCAACAGATTCCCCAACCGATCATTCTCTTTTCTAACCAGCCCCCAGGCAGCGCTAGTACCTTGCGGCAAGTCACAATCAATCAATGCAACAGCCGATCGCTGCGATAATGCTGCTGCAAGATTGGTTGCCACAGTCGAACGCCCGGCTCCCCCTTTTAATTGCACAATACCAATGATTTTAGATTCGATACCCGCTTCTTGAATAGTCATCGGTACACCCACCTTTCTGTCGGATTTCTGTATTTATACACTTCCCTTCAACTTCTTGCCGGGAATAATACTGGCGTAAATACTCATCTCGGTCTGAATAATTTCGACAAAACGTGCATAAGTCATCCCTGGCGCATTATGCACATCGTGCTGCGGGGATTCATTCTTTGCATGCCTCAGTGCATGTGCCAAACACTTTAATCCCGCCTTCTGATCGCCCTGCTGCATCAGCAATAACCCCAATTGATAATGTGCTTCGGAAAATGTGTGATCCAGAAAAATCGCCTTGCGCAAAGCCTCTTCTGCGTCATGCGGCTGCGCACTCTCGATAAGAATCATACCTTGCAGTAAATAAGTATGTTTTTCGGTTGAGTCGAGTGTGAGACTTCCCTGACAAGCTTGCAATGCTTCTGACAAACGTCCTAAGTTAGCCAGTGCTTTGGATTTAGCTTGCATTAATGCAGCAGATTCTCCATACATCTTAATCGCCTCATTAATGACGAGTAATGCATCATACCAGCGTTCGGCCCGTAGAAAATCCATGACGTAGGAAATATCTCCAAAATTACTTTCAGTCTTACACGCTGACTGCTTGGGCAATCTTTCCACATCGCTTAACTCTCCAGCAATCTCGGATGGAACAATTTCATCAACGTTATACTGAGGTAAAATTGGTGCTCTAGGATGGGAAAATGGTCTACGCCTGAAATAGGATGTCGAATTCTGTTGTACATAATCGAGATCATTCGGATAATCATCTACAAAATCGGCGTGCCCTAGCAATAAAAAACCATCCGGTACCAGACATTGCGCAAACTGACTCACAATGCGCCGTATTATTTTAGGCTCCAAGTAAATAAAAACGTTACGGCACAATAGGACATCAATCGCTTGCGTACCTGTGTACAACGCGGGAAAGGGATCTTCTGCCAGATTCAGGTATACAAACTTAACTCGCTGGCAAATATCACCGCTTAGTTTGTATTCCCCCTGATTTTCCTTAAAATATTTTCTTTCTATCAACTCCGGTGTTGCACGTAACGACCATGCACTGTAACAACCGCGCACAGCATCAGCCAGCACATCCGTATTGATATCGGTTGCCAGAAAATATAATTCCCAACGGTGAATATCCGGCAGCATTTCATGCAGCATGATGACCATACTGTATATTTCTTGACCACTCGAACAGCCTGCACTCCATACCCGTAACGAATAATCATTATTCTGTCGCTTGCGAGCTATGAGCTCCGGCAGCAATTCATCACGCAACAGTGACATTTGTTCGTCATGACGAAAGAAATAGCTTTCTCCAACCGTTATCTTTGTCAGCAAAAACTCAAATTCCGGTGATGAGTTCTCCTTCTGTCCCAATTCCCGCAACAATGCTTCAATGCCGATATAACCAAAGCGAGTGCAGGCTTCTGCAAGCGCATTACGCAATACAGATACCTGATGATTTCGCAACACAATACCGGTACGCTGGGTAATCAAATGATGTAGAGATTGCTCACAATCCGAGAGAAAAAGCAGTTGATCGTTTTCGATGAGTTCAATTGCTTTTCGGGACATGATTATTTATTACAAAAGTTCAGCGCTCAAAAGAGCACGGCACTAGCGAAGACAATGAATTCGCTGTCGTGAAATTAATATTCAGAATACGTGGCATATCCAGTAATAAGACAATACCGGAACTCAGTTTCAGAGAAGCCTTAAAAGGTGTACTACCTTCGTTAAACAGCGCTTGCAAATGAATAGCACTTGGCTGAATTGTCTCAACCCGTAAGATTTCGCTCACAATCAAGGCCAGTTGAGCACTCCCACCACCACAGACAATGACCGGTGTATCCAGATGATACGCTTCATTGTTATTTAATCCGAGCCACATACCTAAATCAACCACAGCGACACTCTTACCATGGTAATCCATTAAGCCCGCCAGGTAATAGGCACTGCCAGGCACTGGCTGTAGCTCCATTAACGGTAACACACATTCAACGTACTTAAGTTCAATCGCATATTGCGTATCTTGCATCCGCACACAAATCACTTGAAGTACCGAACCTGAAACATCCAGAGCACTTTCAGACACGGTTACTGCAGCATGTTCTACTTGCTGATTAAACAACGCTCTATCCATTGATTCGTCAGTTTCTCCTGTACCGTATTCTGACGTAAACGTGTCGCCAAACCAGAAAAATCAACCTGATCCAATGGCTGATCCTGATTAAAGCAGGAAAATACATAAGTGATTTTCCCAGTTTCCGGATCTTGATGCGGCTGTAAGCACTGCGCGCAAATTTCCTTCATCATGCACTGCATTGGGGAATTAATCGAACCAATGGCAAAATGATCCGCCTTCAAATAAGGCTTCAATTGATTATGCCGGGCCACCCCGACCGCAGCCATCATACGATCTGAACCAATCGCAATAATATGATCGGCGTCCGCTAATGCCACTGGTTGCTCGCCCAACTCACCACTGGCATAAGCCACCATGGCCTGCACGATATTGCCTACATAGCTTTTATCCTGTGGACGTGTGGCTGCAAAACCTGGTGATTCATCACAGCACCACACGACGATGTCCGCTGCCGCTTCAATTTCCGCCACTTTATAACGGTCAACCAGTTTTTTATAACCGGCAAAGTACAAAACCTTGGATCCGGCTGCACGTGTAGCTGCGCCAATAGAAAACAACACTGCATTACCTAAACCGCCTCCCACCAGTACCACGGTTTCACCGGATGGAATCTCTGTCGGCGTTCCGGTGGGGCCCATCAGCACCACCGGTTCGCCCGGTTTCAGCATCACACACAAATTAGAAGAGCCGCCCATCTCCAAAACGATCAGCGAAACCAATCCACGTTCAATATCCACCGATGCACCTGTCAACGCGAGACCTTCCATAGCAAGCCGGGTATCTACGGTAATCGTTGCCAGCGTTGCATAATTCTGGAAGCGATAAAACTGCCCCGGTTGAAAATGTTCCGCCGCCATTGGTGCATGCACCACAATTTCAATAATATTGGGTGCCAATCTTTCCACTTTATAAACCGTTGGGCGCAATTGATTATTCAATGTTGCAAAAAATTGCTGCGTTGACTGATCCAATACCGGCTTAACACGCTCCAATACCCGGTTCACCACCGGATAACCTTGCTTGGCGCTGGACATCGCTTTCACCACGTTCCCTGAGTAGGAAGGATGCAAATCACCGAAGAAACTGATGAAACGCCCATCCTGGTCATCCTTGTAACGACTGAGCAATACCATCGGCGTCTCGGGCTTGGGGTTGGCATACGGTGGTTGCACCGGATTGCCCGCTTCGTCGCAAGCTGCAAAATAACGCCCATTAAGTTTAAACAGCTTCTCATCTTCCCGCGCCAGCACTGTGTTGGGCTGAGTGCCTGCAGCAACTAACAAAGCACGCGCCGGCAATTCAACTTCTCCGGTATCCTGCCACTGCCCTGTTTCATCCTGTCTCTGCACCGCAAACCGCACCGATTGCGTATGCCCCCATGCATCCACATTGACTCGCGTTGGCGTCATCCCCTCGGCAAACCAGATACCTTCTTCCAGCGCTTTCTCCACTTCCTCATGATTCAGCGTATAAGAAGGGCTATCGATCAGGCGTTTGCGGTAGGCAATGGTTGCACCACCCCAGGATTGCAGCAAGTTGATGATGCGCGGAATACGTCCTTCCCGTTCGGCAGCCTGACGTTCTGCGCGAATGGCGCGCGCATGCGTGAGAAATACCTCAGCAATGTCTTTTTCTTCCGCATCCCATATATCACGGATGGCAGCTTCTCCTTGCACAGCCGTCAGAATTTCATAGCGCTGCAAAAATTTTTCCACCTGTACCGGATAATAAGCCAAGGCTTCGGTAGCCGTATCAATCGCCGTCAAACCGCCGCCGATCACCACCACCGGCAAGCGTAATTGCATATTGGCGATGGAATCGCTCTGCGCAGCACCGGTTAATTGCAATGCCATCAAAAAATCAGATGCTGCACGCACACCGCGTGCCAGTCCGTTCGGCAGATCCAGCACGGTAGGACGCCCGGCACCTGCGGCCAACGCCACATGGTCAAATCCCATGGCAAATGCATCATCGGTCGTCAATGTCCCGCCAAAACGCACACCGCCAAACAAGGCAAACTCTTCTCTGCGCTCCAACAACAGGCGGATCAGTTTCAGAAAGTTTTTGTTCCAACGCACGGTAATCCCGTATTCAGCCACCCCACCAAAACCCCACGGCATACGCTGATCCAGATTTTCTTCCAGTGTACTGGCATGTTGAATCGCTTGAAATGGCACCCGCTCACCGCGCGGATTAACTCCTGAAATCTCTTCCGGCAACGGCTCGATCTTCAGTCCGTCAATCCCCACCACTGTATGACCTTCATTCATCAGATGATGCGCCAATGTATAACCGGCCGGCCCCATCCCTACCACCAGAACCTTGCGTCCTGTTGCCGGTTTCGGCACCGGTCGGCGCAGATTCAACGGATTCCAACGCGTTAATAAACTATAAATTTCAAATCCCCATGGCAGCGCCAGCACATCTTTCAGCGTACGTGTCTCGGCTTGAGGAATATCCACAGGTTCCTGCTTTTGATAAATACACGATTTCATGCAGTCATTACAAATACGATGACCGGTACCGGCACACATCGGATTATCCAGCGTAATCATCGCCAGACTGCCCAATGCGACGCCTTGTGTCTTGAGTTTGTGAAATTCTGAAATACGTTCTTCCAATGGGCAACCCGCCAACAATGCGCCCAACTCGCTTCTCTTGAAAGCAGGTGGCTCATCCGGTGACTTGGATTTCTGTATCAAACCTTTTGAACAGGAGTCTTTGCCCTGCTCATGACACCAGATGCAGTAATTGGCTTCATCCAGTGCCCCCATCAGGTCGGTTCCGTCGTCAGTCAACGCAAAACCATTGCGTTCACGCAGATGGCCCAGTCGATGCACAGGATATCCCGCTGATTCATCGGTATCCAGTACCAACAAGTGCTGAAAATCCAGTTTGGCAGGTGATTTGAACAAAATGCCCTGCTGCGTGTGTTGTTGACCGGCCGGTGTTCTCAGTGCCCAAGCCGCATAATGTAATGCTTTGTTGAGTCGCGCTTCATTGTCGGCCTCCGCCTCCATCCACTGCGCCACTTTAGTGGCAAAAGTCAATTCTGTAAAAGCTGTGCCGAATTCCACCGCCAGTTCTTTCTCAAGAGCCAAACCATCGATTTCAGCCAATTCCGCATCACTCACTTTGCCACGAGCCCGACGTTGGACAAATTGCCGCTTACAGAAATACAGTGGAGCCAGTTCATGATGCTTTGCAGCCAGCTGTTGCACTTCCGTCTCAATATTAAACAGCCGGGCAATAAAATCTTCTGCCCACGGTGCAACTTCAATCAACAATGCGGAATCATCTTTGGGCAGGAGTTCATCAGGATGTGCACGTGCATACGTTAGCTTCTTAAACAGCACCTCATCGCCGGTACGGAGGAAATCCAAAAATATCTGATCCAGTTTGACCAAACCACTGCGACGATAGAGATCGGCAATCGTGAAGCCAAAATTAAAATTCGGCGAGGTTGTTATCGTTTCTTGCTGAGTGTGCAACGTTGCATCTAAGTTTTTCATAATCAATTATTTAATATTTACTTTCCATATAACCACTTGATCTAAAATTCAGGGTCCTGAACGATCATTCCAATAATCCTTACCTATTCTTCTCATAATCCGATAACCACTGGGAAAACTCATCGGCCAGCATAGGCTTTGCAATAAAATACCCTTGTATTTCATCACACCCCAGTTCTGCGACTAATTCACAGTCGGCCTGAGTTTCAATGCCTTCTACGACTACATTCAAACCAAAAGCTTTACCTAATTTTATACTCGACTCAAGAATTACACGAGTGGATGGATCTTCCGCAGCATTATGTGCAAAGATCCGATCTATTTTAAGCTCTGTAAAAGGCATATATTTAAGCGTTTCCATCGATGCATAACCCGTACCAAAATCATCAATCGATAACCGAAAACCTTTAAGTCTTATTCGTGTCAGGATATCCAAGCTTTGTGCAAAATCCCTTCCTAGTTTACCTTCCGTAATTTCCAGAGTTACTCGTTCAATCGGCACATTAGAATTCTGCACCGCTTCTTGATAAATTTCAGGCAAATTGAATCGATCCAGATTTTCCATTGAAACATTCACAGAAATTCTTAAATCCAATCCCTGCTGTAACCACACATCCAGTTGTTGGACAGATTTTCTTAGAATATTGCGTGTAAAATCATTAATCAAACCATTCTGTTCAATAATTGAAATAAAGCTATCAGGAGCCACATAACCATATTTTGCATGATGCCACCGCGCCAAGCACTCAACACTCGTTACATGACGACTGGCAGCACAAATTTTTGGTTGAAAAAATAGTACGATTTGATCAGAAATCACAGCTTGCTTGATTTCCTCCACATCATATATTTGTTTTATCGCAGAAGAATCAACAGTTTTATGAATAGGTAAAGAAAGCTTTTCCAGTATCGTTACCAAAGATCCAACCGACACTGGTTTTATCAATGTTCCGATAACATTCAATCCACGTACAATTGCTAAACGCTCTATCGCTTTTAGTAAATCAACCTCAATGCCTGAGAATAATACAATTCTCCCCTCATACTGCTGATCAGCAATGTTACGCAAAAACTCAATGCCATCCATACCCGGCATTTCAATATCACAGATTAATAAATCAACAGTATCTGTTTGAGCAGACAGAACAAATAAACCTGCCTTACCATCTTCTGCCACCAGTACTTCACTAACTCCCAACTCTCCAAGCAGATGACTGACAAATTCAAGCATAAATTTGTCATCATCCAGTACCAACACACGTATATTTTTCTTTTTATCCATCCGAATAATTTAGTTGAACGTGACTTAACAACTGCTCATTCATTCTGGAACATACAGTTTACTGTAGCACGTATTGCTAACAATTAGAGCTATTATAAGAGGCGTATATGATCAATAAACTGCCCGTGTGGATACACACTCGTTTGACGAAGATATCATACGCAACACCCGGCTGCACGGTTGCGCTCATAGCCGCTGCAATTGCACTTTCAGTCCGACATGGGCAATATCATTCATTTTTAAAGTATCGACCGTTTCGTGATTCATCGTATTCACATCAACACGACAATCAATCCGGCTGATCACTGCTTTTACTTTAATGGAATCACTTTGCCGGTATGCAATCCACACTCCTTGGTTTCCGGTGCTTCCCACCACCAACGTCCGGAACGGATATCCTCTCCCGGCGTAACCGCACGAGTGCAGGGTGCACAACCAATACTGGGATAAAATCTATCATGCAGCTTGTTGTAAGGCACTTCGTATTGTTTGAGATAGTCCCAAATTTCTGCGTTGGACCATTCCAATAATGGGTTAACCTTTTGCATGCGATTGCTCATATCATAGGCAGACACCTTTAAATCCAGCCGAGTGGATGCTTGCTCGCGCCTTACTCCCGTTACCCAGGCATGCTTGCCATATAACGCACGACGCAATGGCTCCACTTTACGGATATGACAACATGCCTTACGCAATTCGATACTCTCATAAAAACCATTCACACCGTTATCAGCCACATACGCTTCAATCTGTTTTACATTCGGAAAATAAATACGTAGCGGCGTTTTGTATAGCTCCTGCACGGTCTGCATTAAATCATAGGTTTCTTGCGGCAAACGTCCGGTATCCAGACTGAACATGTCAATGTTGAGTTGATGCCGATCAATGATATCCGTCAGCACCATATCTTCAGCACCCAGGCTATTTGCAAAGGTAACCGGCGCATAATCACGTACTGTTTCGGTCAGAATTGTAACAACTTGCTCAATTCTCGTTTGCAACTCAGTCATTGACCTAAGCCTGTTGATGAATTTCCTTTGCGCTGTGCTCGACGAAATAACGGCAGTCTTTGATCGAAAGAAGTCTGATAAACCTCAGAAAAATCCGTCAATCCTTTCAAAACATCCTCAATTTTACGGTCAGCACGTGGTGCAAAAGCATCAAAACCTACACGTTGCATATAGAATAACTGATCACGCAACACATCGCCGATAGCCCGCAACTCTCCCGTATAACCCAAACGGGCACGTAAATTATAAGCAATTGAATAACCCCGGCCATCTGAGAATTTTGGGAAATCAACCGCAATTACAGAAAATTTCTGCACATCGCCTTTCAATTCTTCCGGCCGTTCATCACTGGCAAGCCACACACCTATTTCAGCACGTTGCTGCAATACATCCCGTTGTGCCAACCAAACTTTCAGCGGCACAATCACTTTACCCGTTGCAACAGTTACATTCTCTACCGACGCTTGCTCATTTAACCGCAAAACAGTCCAATCATCCGCAACGATTGCTTTATTTTTTATAATCATCCTGACTAAAACCTCGGAGAATAGAAAGGAACTGAATATTGAGCAGGAACGACAACATGCTTGTCAGCGATTTCTTCTTCCTGCACATCCAGATCCGTCGCATACACATACTCTTTGAATGGCGTATGGCCAATACGGCGCACCGTTTCAATAAAACTCTCGGCTTCCACACGTTCACGCAGATAGACCCGCAACAGGCGATCAATCACTTCAGGTATCTGATTGAACGTAAAGGATGGACCAATAATCTTGCCGATTGAGCTATTGTTACCTTCAGCACCACCTAGCGACACCTGATACCACTCATCATGATCTTTTTTCTCAACGCCGGTAATACCGATGTTACCGATATGATGTTGTCCACAGGCATTTACACAGCCCGAGATATTGATGGCTATTTCACCGATATCATGCTGAAAATCCATATCCTCAAAACGCTCGGCAATCAATTTTGCCAGCGGTATGGAACGCGCATTGGCCAAAGTGCAGAATTCCGCGCCAGGACAACTGATCATATCAGTCAATAAACCAATATTAGGTGAAGTCAGTTCGTGTACGGTTGCTTCCTGCCACAAGCGAATCAGATCTTTCTGCCTGACATCCGCCAGCACCAGATTCTGTTTATGCGTAATCCGTACTTCACCAAAGCTATAACGATCCGCCAGATCCGCGATTGCTTCCATTTGTTCGGTTGTTGCATCACCCGGCACACTGCCCGGTTTCTTCAATGACAGAACCACAATGGCATAGCCAGGAACACGGTGCGGTTTAACATTGCGCAACATCCAGTTGGAAAAAGAGCGGCTATCCGCCTTGAATTCATTCAGTTGCGAATCATGGTCGGGCAATGTTTCATAAGCCGGATCAGAAAAGAAACCGGCAACGCGATTCACTTCCTCAACGGTTAAAGCGCCTGAACTATCCTTGAGATCCGCCCAATCGGCCTCAACCTGCCGCCTGAACTCGTCAATCCCCAAAGCTTTTACCAGTATCTTGATTCGTGCTTTATATTTGTTATCACGACGACCATATTGGTTATAAATACGCAGAATCGATTCCACATAAGTCAGAATATGTTGCCACGGTACAAATTCACAAATCTCACTACCGATGACCGGCGTACGCCCCAATCCCCCACCCACCAACACCCGGAAACCGATTTCACCTTGCGCATTTTTGGTCACTGATAATCCAATATCATGGGCATAGATCGCGGCACGATCTTCTTTTCCGCCGCTGATGGCGATCTTGAATTTCCGTGGCAAGTAAGCAAACTCCGGATGAAAAGTACTCCATTGCCGCAAAACCTCGGCATAAGGGCGCGGATCCACGACTTCATCCTGTGCAACCCCCATGTATTCATCCGAGGTAATATTGCGCACGCAGTTGCCGGAAGTTTGAATGGCATGCATTTCAACAGAAGCCAGATCAGCCAGAATATCGGGCGTATCTTCCAGCTTAAGCCAATTAAACTGAATATTCTGCCGCGTCGTGAAATGCCCGTAACCACGATCATATTTTCGCGCGATATGCGCAAACATGCGCATTTGCTTCGAAGATATCAAACCATAAGGCACTGCAATGCGTAGCATGTAGGCATGTATTTGCATATACAAACCATTCTGCAGCCGCAAAGGCAAAAACTCTTCTTCGGTCAATTCACCGGAAAGGCGTCGGCGTACCTGATCACGGTACTGCCTGACGCGCTCATCCACTATTTGTTGATCATATTCATCATAGCGATACATATTTAATTTCCTCGCATAGTCATTCAGAGATGCTCAGTAAGGGACACAATAGACTCAATAAAATAGAATTTTCTTTAAGAAATTCAACCGATCTTCTAAGATTCCGTCTGGGTATACTGCTTGGAGATTGGCAGCAACAACGCCGCATCCAATGGAAATTTAGCACCATACTTCATGATATGATTCACATCATCATCTTCATCATGCCTTAACGCCATACCAATATAGGCATGTTCACCGCTCTCACCAACCACAATACCAATACGCCCACCGCACCCATTAAACCACGTGACCTGTTTGGGCTTATTCTCAATATTTGTACTCATCAATCAATCCTTGTTTCATGAATGGAAATTGCCGAAGCTTACTAATGAATCAGCAACTCACCATCGCAGCCACTTATCATCCCGACATACCGAACAACTTCCTTACTACCGCTTTTAATTATCTTATTGCACACTAATCATACGCTCGACTTTTCAATTCAAAAGCCAATTTAACACTTACCGCCGCTTTCGCTAGCAAAATAGCAATCCCGCTATTCTACCAAAAAACAAAGCTGTGATTATCCTATACCTATTTAATGACAAACCGGACGAACATCCTCGTTCTACATAAAAAAGCCGACACGGCCTAATTTTAACAAAATAGGCCGTCAAGAACATCACAAAGCATATGCGCCAGCACTAGCTGCGTGTGCAATGAAACTGATCAGGAAACTTGCCAGGATAAATCATGCAATTCATTTACTGCTACTTTTTACCTTTTTTGACTCATAGCATCATAACAAGTCATTTCTATAGCTCAAAATAATATTATGTTAGATTTATATAACTATTTATTATGAGCAGGTGTGATTTATGAAACTACAGCAACTTCGCTATTTGTGCGAAACCGCCAATCAGAATATGAACTTATCCAAGGCAGCCATCAAACTGCACACCTCCCAACCCGCCATCAGCAAACAAATTCAAATGCTTGAAGACGAACTGGGTGTCGATATCTTTTTGCGCAATGGCAAACGTATTGTGCAAATCACCCCGCCGGGGCAACTCATCATAAAAACCGCCGTCAGGATGCTGCGCGATGCCGATAATCTTAAAAAAATCGCACAGGAATTTACCAATGAAGCCGGCGGCACACTGACTATCGCCACCACCCACACGCAGGCACGCTACTCTTTACCGCTTGTGATCAAGCGTTTTACCGCACGTTACCCAAAAGTGAAGCTCATCCTACGGCAAGGCAGTCCAATGCAAATTGCTGCCTTGGTCACCTCAGGCGAAGCGGATATTGCAATTGCTACCGAAGCCATTGAACAATTTCAAGAACTCGTTATGTTGCCTTGTTATCAGTGGAACCGGTGCGTCATTGTGCCGCCCAAACATCCCCTGCTGAAATTAAAAAAACTCACATTGGAAGCGATTAATCAATACCCCATCATCACTTATGATTTTGCTTTTACCGGTCGCTCAAAAATCAATCAGGCATTCGCGGACCGTGGATTGGAACCTAACGTAGTGCTGACCGCAATCGACTCTGATGTGATCAAAACTTATGTGGAACTGGGATTGGGTGTCGGCATATTGGCCAACATGGCTTTTGATGCCAAACGCGACAAAACGCTCAGATCCATAGACGCCAGCCACCTGTTTGAACCCAGCACAACACGCATCGGCATAAGCCGAAACAACTATATTCGCGGTTATATTTTCGATTTTATCGAAATGTTTGCCCCGCATCTCAATCATGCGAGTATTCAAGCAAAACTGGAAAGTAACAAGCTGTGATGACTTAACAGGCCATTGAAAAACGTTTTCGAGGCAGCCGATACAAGGCAAAAAACAGGCGAAAAAGCGCAGTTTATGCGTGATAAATGAGCATTTTGAGCCTGTTTTTAACACAGTAGCAGCAACACAGATAGTTTTTCAGCGGTCTGTTAAAAATATCCCAACATAAACAATAGACAAGCTGTCTTCACCTTCACATAGTATTTATTTAAGAAATATGTTATAAGAATTTTCCTACTTATATTTGCAGGAAAGATTTATTGCTATCTTATAGTCTGAAATTTACTTAATGCGGAGCGTGTATATGAATACCGATAAAGCATCAAGCATCAAGCATCAAGCATCAAAGTAATTCTAAGTCTTATTTTCCTATTTGCATCCTCCCTATCCTTAGCAGCGCAATACGATGCCGCTGATTACGAAAATCTGCTCAATGAGGCCAATTCAAAAGGCTTCGTTCGGGTATTGATTACACTGGACGATACGATAACGCTTGAAGATATGGAAAAAAAGCGTGCCACACTCATCGTCACCATGGAAACCAAAGCCCAGACGGTTCTTGCCGAACTGGGTCAAAATGCCCTGAAATCCGGCTACTGGAATAACGGTATCGGTCAAATGGGTGCCTATGCTAATGAAGCGGGTCTTCGCGTTCTGGCTGGCAGCAACAATGCAATCTCATTTACCCGTGATGTGACACATGCATACCGTATTAAAGCGGTTGACGATGACGACAGTCTTGAAACAGTCGAAGCCGCGATCAATACCAATGGATCCGCAAATGTCGATATTTTTCTGAGTGTCGATGCGGCTGACTATGATATCGACAGTTCCGGCAGCACCGTATTCAAACCATCGGCAACCATGTCGCAACAAACTCAAAATATTCTGGATGACATGACCAGTCAGAATTACGCGATAGGGATCAAGAATGCGGAAAAAGATGCGAATAAACCGGTCATTCGAGCCAATATCGACAAAAATGCATTCTATGCATTAGTCGAAAGAGACGATGTAAGAGCCATTCGCCCCATCGGTTATGTGGATCCAAGAACAGCCCAATGGCCGGAAGAAGCATTGGAAGCTGCACAGGAGCACGGTGAAGCGGAAATCATGATCACCTTGCGCGGCGGAGAACTGTTTTCGCCCAAGACAGGTTACATGTCCACAGCCGCAATCAAGGCGCAGGCCAATGCCAATCAACGTGCATTTGATGACATTCTCTCCCGAATTGGCATGTCGGCTCCTGCCACGGAATCATCAGCCAATTCGGAAATCGGTGTACTGCATACACGACTCCCATTCGAATCTTTGGCAAAATTGTATGATGGCAAGGACACGAGAATTCTGAGTATTGAGTTGAACAAACCTGTTGCTTGGACAACACTAACCAACAGCACCGTATTACTTAACATGGCATCAGCCTGGAATGCGGGCTATCGTGCGGCGGGCCAAAACATTGTTATCTTAGATACCGGTATACGCAAGAATCATGCATTCTTCACCACCGGTGGTATTTCCAGAATCACTTACGAAGCGTGCTTTGGCACCAATGGTGTCAGCAATGGCATTACTTATTCTTCGATTTGCCCTGGCCAGAACAGCACATGGGATAGCAGCCCGCTGGGACCGCAGGGTTTTGTCGGCTCGGGAGAACCGTACTCCAATTTGACAGTGTGCAACACGCTGGCATCACTAGGCACTCATGATTGTGGGCACGGCACCCATGTCGCTGGAATTGCCGCAGGCCGTAAAAGCACCAGCTTAGTACCTTCAAATCTGCAAGGTGTTGGACCGGATGCTTCGATTATTTCAGTTCAGGTTTTTTCTTATAACAATACCTCTCCCAAAGCTGCAGTTTTTGCATCTGATGTTCAAAAAGCATTAGAAAGTGTATTGGCGGCCGCTACTCTCCCCGGCACAACCAATCCTTACATAGTAAATATGAGCTTAGGATTCACAGATTATTCAAATTCGTCAACTTGCGATAATGCTCTCCCTTCTGTTAGTAATACCGTTGCAAACCTAACTTCGAAAGGAATTCCAGTGGTTGCTGCGACCGGAAATAATTCAAATAAGAATGGTATTAGTTGGCCTGCTTGCATTTCTCAAGCTATCAAAGTAAGTTCTGTCGCCAATGATGTAAATGGCACAGCCCTGGCAGGTTTTGCAAACATTGGTAATCCAGCCAGTTTTACAGGCCCTATTCTGCTTGCTCCGGGCGGCAGTAGCACAACAACGGTCAATTCTTCAGACCGCATTTCGACAACTGCTACAAAATTATTGAAAGGCACATCGCAAGCTACACCACATGCAACGGGCATCTATGCTGCCCTCAAGGCAGCCAATCCTACTGGAATTTCGGTAGCAGATGCTACGGGCTGGATCGTTTCCACTGGAAGCATCGCATTAACTTATAGTTTGCCATCACCTGTCAATACCCAAACCTATCGTCGAATTCGCTTGCCCAATCTCTAACATTCAACAGGAATCCTAATCATGAAATACTTTATCCCACAATTATTCTTAACAACCGCTTGCTTCCTGAGCGCCACGCTGTCTCAAGCGGATAGCTCTGAAACAACAAAATTCTCAGTACCTGCGGAATATTGCTTTCCGCAAACTTCACTACGCGGTGGGTTCGATAGAATCATTCTCGATCATCACGTGATCATTCCTCCGGAACATCATTTTAAGATAGGGGATGTATTTGTCGGCGCCCGATTTAAAAGTAAACCGAATGTCTTATGGCTAACAAATGGTTCTTCATGGTGGAATGTTAATGATGACACTGTAGGACCTAAATCATACGCCAGCGGGCAGCTGCAACCCGTCATACCTACATCTATTTCCTATGATCCGATTGATGTCAGTGCATTCATTGGAGATGGCGAAATATGGGTTGGTTATGGCTTAAGATCAGAAGCTGAAAGCTGGCGGGAAGCACTTGATGAAATGAAACGCAACCAGCGCTTTAATATTTTATGGGAAATAGGTGTTCCAAGCTTTCCATTCCCAAGTGCCGGATTACACAGCTTGTTACCCAATATTTGTCTGACTTCGACACAGATGACAACAACCATAAGCACGCTTGATACAATGCCTATACCAAACAAAACAGGTCTGGACATTGAAACTATCCCGGAAGCGACAAAACCATAATGTTATAAATGCGTAAGCATATTGATCCGGCCAAATGAAGTTTGAAATGCATGCTATTACATTCGCCCGGATCAATAGAAAAATCCCTGGGAAACAATAAATCCAGAAAACGATACACTTCATCTCATCCAACCGCAGCTTCCAGGGTTATCTACCCATTGATTAGCACCACTAAGCCTTAAAACCATAAAATAGTCTTTTGGGATCAGAGCTTAAAAAATGCAAATTGATTCCCACTAAAATTGAAAGTACTATGGCGCTGTATAAATCTTTCTATGAGGCTAAAAAATGAAAAAAAACGTTAGCCTGTTATTGGCATCATTCATACTGGCAATCATTGTTCTCGGATCGGGCGCTTACGATATGGCAGCCACAGAAAAACACTGGGGTATTACTGAAAAAATTATCGAGTGGGTGCGCGAAAGTTCCGTTGAAGCACGCGCCAAAGACTTGCAAGTACCTTCTTTGGATGACGAGAAATTGCTCGCTAGCGGTGCCGAGCACTATAGTGCCATGTGTACAATTTGCCATTTGGCTCCCGGTTTGAAGCCCACAGAACTCTCGACAGGCCTGTATCCGCAAGCCCCCATATTCCATCAACGCGAATCGATCAACGATCCCGCTAAGAAATTGGAACGTGCCAGGACATACTTCTGGGTGATAAAAAATGGCTTGAAAATGACCGCCATGCCGGCCTGGGGCCTAAGTCATGATGATGATTCTATCTGGGGGATGACGGCTTTTGTGCTCAAAATGAGCAAGATGACGCCCGAGCACTATGAGAATCTCGTCAATTCAACCAAAGGCCACGGACATAACCATGAAGAGAGTGGCCATGGACACGATCATTAACATAAATAGCAGAGATTCAAGCCAATCTCATTGTCAGATCTTCCGTTATCAAGACGAATAACTTTGACTCAATCGGTTATCGCCAGAAACCTCATCTCAGGCTACCGCGACACCGATTATCAGATTGGTGCCGGTTCTGATTCAATTTCATTACGCATTGATCAATACTCGGAATCCCTCGCAAAACTTCTGATCGCCTCAAAACACCCTTGTGCTGCAATGATCAGCGCATATAACCCTTACAGCCAACGGTTAAGCAATGAAGAAAACCTGATTGCACACGAATCGCTCAGAAATGACTTGCGCCGTCATTATTGCCCAATCATTGAAAGCTTGAATATTGATCCAACTGGCAGATGGCCGACAGAAAAAAGTTTTTTTGTGCTTGGAGCGGATCTGAATACCGCCCAGTCGTTGGGACAACAATTTAATCAGAATGCCATTGTATGGATCGGCAATGATGCCATTCCTCGCTTAATTCTGCTACGCTAAGAATGAACAATCAGGCACTTGCTGCAACAAAAGAATCCATTAGAAGCACATCTCGGGAAATTCAATGTAGCTGACTACGTAAACCCGATGCTATACTCAACGCTTTAACAACAGTTTGGAGACAACGATGAAGAAAACACTCACCTTTCTGACTGTGGCTATCTTCAGCTTTGGATTGCTTGCTTTTGATGCGGAAGCAAAGCGCATGGGCGGCGGCAAAAGTGTAGGCACGCAACGCCAATCGGTTAACCAACAGCAAGCTACACCCAATTCTCAACAATCACCAGCAGCAGCTCCTGCTGCTGCCGCACCCAAAAGCGGAAGCAAATGGGGTGGTGCATTGGCAGGTCTTGCAGCAGGTGGTTTACTGGCTGCACTGTTTATGGGCGGTGCGTTTGAAAATATCAACATGATGGATATTGTGACCATATTATTGTTAGTGGGCGCTGCTTTCTTTATCATCCGCATGCTGCGCAAACCCAAGACTGAGGAAGTCACGCCGGCCATGCAATATTCGGGCATGAATACAACTACACAAGACCGTTTTAGCACACCCCCATTTACCACACCCGCGGCAGGAACAGCACCTGTTGATAATGGCACGACCTATCGTCAACCCAATATTCCAGCAGATTTTAAAGTAGAGCCCTTTATACGTAATGCGAAGGCTTCATTTATCCGTTTACAAAGCGCGCATGACCGTGGTGATGTCAACGAAATCCGTGACTACACAACGCCCGAAATGCTGGCAGAAATTAGCGCACAAATTAATGAACGAGGCGATGCGCAACAAAAAACGGAAGTCATGTTCATTGATGCCAATTTGTTAGAAGTTGAAACGACCAACGATATGGCTATCGCAAGTGTGCGCTTCACCGGCCAGTTGCGCGATGTGCCGGATGGTGAAACGGAAGAATTTGATGAAATCTGGCACGTACAAAAAGATCTGAAGGATCCTAACGCTACTTGGTTGTTGTCCGGAATTCAACAAGTCTCTTAGATTCCTCTCGCAGCATAGTGACAAACCAGCCCGACCAAAGCATCTGTGATCTTCATCAGAAACATAGGTCGGGCATTCAATGCAAATCAACTCACAACGCCTTTCTGATTGATCCTCGGCATTCATTGACTGATTTAGTCAGATCATTCACATCATGTATACAAGATTATCAAAAGTGATACTTGTTTGGTCCGTTGCGCTTTTTGCTTCATTGGTAGTCTTCAATAATCTCACTGATTACGATTCAAATTTCACCATCATCCAGCATGTCCTGACAATGGATACAACATTTCCCGATAACCAAGGACTTTGGCGTGCCATTGAATCTCCGGTCATTCATCATATGATTTATGGTTTCATCATTGTTACTGAGATCGTCATTGCAGGGCTTTGCGGATGGGGCGGCTGGCGTTTATATCAGCACATCAAACACCCTGCAGCATTCAATCAAGCCAAAAAACTCGCAATACTGGGATTAACACTGGGCTTCATTTTATGGTTTACAGGATTTATGACGATCGGTGGCGAGTGGTTTCTGATGTGGCAATCAGAGGTCGCCAATGGGCAGCAAGCGGCATTTCGTTTGGTGATGATTATTAGCATCGTCCTTGTTTATTTAATCCAAACGGATGAGGAGAGCCATCCATAAAAACAACAACTTCAATGAACTACAGAGACTTACAACAATAATACATCAATCCCGGCCTGGGCGATCTGCGCATCCTGAAATGATCGCACGCCACTGACACCAACCGCGCCAACGAATTGATCGTGAATAATAATCGGCAATCCCCCTTCAATGGGCAATGTGCCGGGTAAATTCAAATAGCGCAGCTGTCCTTGCACAATATTTTCTTCCCATATTTTGGTCGGGCGGCGAAAAGCAATTGCGGCACGCGCTTTCTCAATCGCCACATTGATGCTGCCATACTGGGTGTTATCCAGACGTTGCAAATGAAGCAAATGTCCTCCATCATCCACAATCACGATCACAACCGGCCATTCGTTCCGTTTGGCTTCCGCTTCTGCACCGGCAGCAATCTTCTTGGCGTCATCCAGTGTGAGCATTATTTTGTTAACTGTCATATCTATTCCTGCAAGAAGTAAACCAACCAATCCCATTAACAGGCTGTTAAATTCCGGCGCCACCTTCGAACACTTCATGGCGCATCTGTGCCTGCGAAATATTGCTACCGGGCGGCACACTGCGTGTTAACCACACATTACCGCCGATCGTCGATCCCCGTCCAATGGTAATGCGCCCTAATATTGTTGCGCCTGCGTAAATCACCACATCATCCTCAACAATAGGATGACGCAAATTACCCTTCACCAAAGTACCGTTTTCATCCACCGGGAAACGTTTGGCACCCAATGTAACCGCCTGATATAAGCGTACATTCTGACCGATAATTGCAGTTTCTCCAATCACCACACCAGTACCATGATCAATAAAGAAACTACCACCAATCTGTGCACCCGGATGGATTTCTATACCCGTTACCGAGTGCGCAATTTCTGAGATCATGCGCGCAATCAATGACACACCCAACGCATGTAAAACATGGGCCAACCGGTAATGCATGATGGCCATGATGCCTGGATAACAAACCAGTACTTCGTCCACATTACGTGCCGCCGGATCTCCTTCATACGCCGCTCTAATATCACTTTCCAGTAATTTCCGGACTTCCGGTAAACGTTGGGCAAATGCCTGCGTAATCACCGCCGATTGTTCACGATCTTCATTACTGAGCGTCTCCAACCCGGAATTGTAGTGCAACTCATGTTGAATCTGCACCATCAGCTCCCGTAAGGTCATATTCAGTGTATGTCCGACATAATGATCAATACCTTCGTCAGCCAATTCCGACGAACCCAATCGGTTCGGAAACAATGCCGCACACAAACCTTCAGTCACGCCAATCAAAATTCTGCGCGATGGCAACCGCGGCGGCCGGTCATGCCGATTACGACGCTCCAGTGATTCCATGCGCAACGTACGCAATTCCGCAACAATACTATCCACCTCCAGATGGGTGGTGCGCACTAAAATATCCCGCGTTCTCTTAGAATTGTTCACAGCGCAATCAAACCCTGTTCATCAAACATGCCTTCAAATAAAATGCTGCTTAAATAGCGCTCAGCGGAATCCGGCAAAATCACCACAATGGTTTTTCCCGCATTCTCCGATCGCCTGGCATGGCGTACCGCCGCCGCTACCGAAGCACCGCAGGAAATACCGGCCAGAATGCCTTCTTCCCGTGCCAGACGCCGCGCGTACAGTATCGCTTCCTCATTACTGACTTGTTCGATTTCATCCACCAATGAAAGATCCAGATTATCGGGTATAAAACCTGCGCCAATGCCCTGAATTTTATGCGGTCCCGGCGCCAATGACATACCGGCGCGCTTTTGTGACAACACCGGACTTGCCGTGGGTTCAACAGCCACCGAGGTAATGACCTTGCCTTTGGTTTTCTTGATATAGCGGGAAACGCCCGTAATCGTTCCACCTGTTCCCACACCTGCGACAAAAATATCAATAGCGCCATCGGTATCATTCCATATTTCCGGCCCCGTCGTTTTTTCATGAATCTCAGGATTGGCCGGATTTTTGAACTGCTGCAGCAGTACATAGCGATTGGGATCAGAAGCAGCAATCTCGTCCGCCCTGGCCAAAGCACCGTTCATTCCGCGAGCACCTTCCGTTAATTCCAGCTTGGCACCCAGTGCAACCAACAACTTACGCCGCTCCACACTCATCGTTTCCGGCATCGTCAAAGTCAGCGGAATTCCCCGTGCCGCCGCTACAAAAGCCAGTGCAATGCCGGTATTACCACTGGTCGGCTCAACAATTTCTTTTCCGGGACTCAGTAACCCTCGGCGTTCAGCATCCTCAATCATCGCCACACCAATGCGACATTTCACCGAATACGCCGGATTACGCCCTTCGATTTTTGCCAATACCAATGCCGGCGCACCATCCGTCACCCGATTAAGACGCACCAACGGAGTACGTCCAATGGACAATGAATTATTTTCAAACCAATTTGCCATGAATTTCCTTTTGTTTTTATGTGTGATATGCAGCACAGCGCACTATAGCCCAACAATTATTCCGAAATAGAAAAGTCTGACTATAACGCATTCATTCCGAGGCTGAAAGCACACATTCGGTAGTGCATCAACTCTCGCAATACACGAACAAGCACTCCGCCACAAGCAACGGGTATTAAGAACGCTCTCGGGCTGCTGGTTTTCAATCAGTAATCGCCCGAAGACAGTAAGGAATTAAACGTGAAAGAGATTAAAATGAACTGCTTGATCTACACGGTTTCCAACAAATTACCACTATGCCGCGAGTCTGAAGAACTCGCACATTCACTTGCAATTCAAATGCAGAGAAAAACAACAGTTATAACCAGAAAGCCGTAATCACCGGATCCAGAGCTGGTTCGTAGGCCAGCGGCAACATGGTCTGTCCGATGTCAGGCGATGAAAACGCCGCCATCGCAGTCACCAAATTCTCAATCTGACTATCCAGCAACGTCAACCCGTCAGCGGTTTTAAATTGCTCGATGTGATAAGCCGAACCGAGATACCAATCTTTGATTACCAGTTTATCGGCAGTGCCTATCACGCTGACTTCCAGGTTATTACCGATATGCTGAAACCAGATTTGATCCGCGCTGATATCGGACAGAAACTGCACGGTGTCGATATTGCCTGCAGTAGAATCATTTTCGACCACGCCATCTTTTCTGTAGCCTCGTCCAAGCATGTAGGTATCATTGCCTGTTCCACCGACAAGCATATCCCTGCCTTTCTCACCATCGAGAAAATCATCTCCGGCTTCCCCATATAGGCTATCCGCACCACTGTCACCAAAAAGCACATCGTTTCCACTTCGACCCCATAGTCTATTAGCCGCGCCATTTCCGATGATGCTATTGTCAGCAGCGTTACCGATACCAATAATCGCTGAAGAACCTGATAAGGAAAGATTCTCCAGATTGGCACCGAGCGTATAATTGATCGACGAAATCACCGTATCGCTGCCTTCATTTAAATTCTCCACGACGATGTCGCCAGCGTTGTCCACCTCATAGATATCATCACCGCTGCCACCTATCATCGTATCCTTGCCTCTAGCACCATTCAAATGATCATTACCGGCATTGCCATTCAAAACATCGTTACCCGCCAAACCATTGAGCGTGTCATTTCCATTACCGCCGCTCAGTATATCCGCCCTCGATGTGCCATTGAGTGTCATACTTCGACTGCTGACACTGATATTAAAGATATCCGATACTGTCTGATCACCGGAATCTTTTGCGGTTACGCTCACGCTAAGTACTCCCGATGTGTCAGGGACACCACTAAATGTATGTGTGGCGGCGTCAAAACTGAGCCATGACGGCAAAGCACTACCATCTGCAAGGGTTGCGCTATAAGTCAGTGTGTCGCCTGCGTCAGGATCAACAAATGTATCGGAATCCACTGTGTAACTGAACGTATCACCCTCATAGGCCGCCTGATCCGGAATCACTACTGATAATTGCGGCGCTTGATTGCTCTCCAGTTTTGTCTTGATTGTTGCCAAATCCCATACGGTACCATCCGCGTCAAACATAATCTGCTCGACAGAAAATGGCGTAATGCCATCGTTTTCCAGATAGTTCCGGATAGTCAGAGAATCGTTGGTACCAATAATCGTAAGCACTAAATCATTACCAGATCGACTGACGCGCACTTGATCCGGCGTAATGTCATCGCAAAATTCCACAGTATCGACCTTTCCATTGGTCGAATCATAACTGTTGATCGTATCCTGGCCGGAACCCAGATTGAAGAAATAAGTGTCATCCCCTGCGCCACCCACGATAATGTCGTTACCTGCGACGCCATCAAGCGAATCGTCACCACCTTCGCCATACAGTATGTCATCACCCGCACCGCCATTCAGCGTGTCATTGCCATTTCCGCCATACAGCGCGTCATTTCCGCCTTCGCCATACATCACGTCGCCTTCATCCTGACCAGCCATGACATTGTCCTGTTCCTGCGGATTAAGGGTAGGTGCAGAACCGGCGAACGCCATCAGTTCCGCCATTTTCAACACAGTGCCATCACCCAGTTGGATGCGCTCCAATCCCATACCCGGCAAATCAGTTGAATTCGGCAAAACGATTTCAATCCCGCCGCCTACCCACGATAAAGTAAGCGTAGGATGCATGGTTTTGGCATACAACGTTTCGACAAATTGCAGATCTTCACCCTCGTATCTGACATCACGCACTCCTTCGACTACACGCTGCCCCCATGCAAAGGTAATATCCTCCGGATCAATACCCACCAGGCGAAGCGTGTCTTGCGCAATGGGTTTCGGTTGCAACGTATAATCAAGGTGAGAACTACTGGATTTATTATCACCGTCATAAGTAAAACTACTTATCACCCACAATTGTGTTCCTGTATCCCAAATCCTGTCGAATCCCACTTCGCCAGCAAACATAACATAGGTATCCTGACTAAATCCGCCATCCAGACTGTCACTCCCTTCGCCACCCACCAACGTATCCCTGGCATAACCACCATACAACGTATCATTGCCCGTATTTCCATAAACAAACCCACCAATATTCGCTGCGGTATCCGTGAAGTAATACATTTCATTATTGAGTCTGATCTTACCGGATGCATAGAGAACGTCATTACCGCCACCCCCATCGATCATCGAGATTTCACTCCCGGCTACAACATCACTTTGCCCGTGCCCGTCGTTATACTGATAGTAATTGCCGTATTTGTAGCCTTTGATGACATTGTCACTATCACCACCCTGAATGCGTTCGACCTGTGTGTTGATTGACGTACTGGTTTGCCAGTAATTCCCAATCACATTGGGTGTCGATAAAATTGGCCCGTTTACTATGAAGCCGACAATCTCACTACCGCTGTACACAGGTGTCAATCCATCAGTGCTGATTCCTGAGAAACCCGCTTCGTTCATCATTGGAATCCATTCGGAAATAGGAACAAACCGCGGTTCCTTGGGTGTCTCTACCGGTATATCGGGAGGTGACATATTGAGAAGATCAACTCTGGTATAGGAAGTATCATGACTTCTGGATTGACGCTGCATATCGGCGGTATCGGCACCGCTCTCCACCAGCGTGAAATGTTGCGTCACGATTCTCGTTTCGTACGCATCCACTGATTCAGCACGGTAGGTCGTTCCATCCACCCAGGCGTATGGTGTGGAATTCGCACTGTACTTATTATTCAGTAAATCATTCGCCCACTGTGCACGTGCTGCATCCAGAAAATCCGCTTGCAGTTGTGCAATATCCATAGCAGGCGCCGGTAACACCAACCAATCGGCAACATTAATGGTATTACCGGTATGTTCATGAATCGCCCAGACATGTGGCGATATGAAATAATCTTTCAGTGTTAGCGTCCCGCCACCGCCGTGTATTGTCAGAATCAAATCATTTTCTACCCTCTCGTGCTCTAGATCCGCCAGTACCGTATCCTCTGTTAACGCGATTGTACTGGCACCGACCGGCAATTCCACCACGACATCATTCCCTGAAGACATCCAACCAAAAAGATAAGTATCCTCACCTTCACCGCCTACGAGCGTATCGTTACCCGTCCCGCCATCCAAGCTATCATTACCGGCATACCCTTCAATACGATCATCGGCACTGGTTCCAATCAGCACATCGTCACCCGCCGTTCCGCCGAGAACACCTGCTGCGAGCGCACTGATTTCGTCGGCATTGATTAGCGAATTATCATGCAAACGTATTGCTGCCACATTCGGCCCGGTATCCGTGAACCAGCCTTCGAACAGAATGCTGTCCTGAGTACCCTCAATGCGCATGAACAGATTGCCATCGGCCAACTGGAAAAACCGCAGCTCGCCCGCCGCAATACCAACACCCAGATGAACTTCGTCACCACCCGTATCATCAGGATCGGTCGGTGTAATAATGTCGGCACCGTCTCCCCGATTGAATACATAACGATCGGCACCGCTGCCGCCGCTATACCGATCCGCACCCAGACCGCCCTGCAATGTATCCGCCCCCACTTCTCCGAATAACGCATCGTTGCCCGCACCACCCATAATCAAATCCGCACCGACAGCACCTATGAGATAATCATCGCCTCCATAACCCGTGAGGGTATCGTCGCTGGCACTTCCCTGGATCAAATCCGCACCGGTACCCCCATAAGCATGCGTCACCGGTTGCCCGGAATTGCTCGTGATCGGCGCCAAATTCAGTACCACTGCATCGTGCAAATTCTCGCTCACCCAGGATTCCAAATCGATTGCTTCGCTGCCCTGATCAAAATTGATTTGCGCATTCATGCCATACAAAGCATCCTTTAGATTCAGTATTCCACCGTTCTCGAGAGTAATGCGCAAGGTACTGGCGTTACTTAACCATGTCACACCGGAAGACACATCCGTTAATGCCGCATTGGAATCCGCCAGTAAAATAATGCTTCGCCCCGCCAAATCACCGATTAAATCACCATCCTCCACATCGACATACGTATCGTCACCCCTGCCACCATAAAGCATGTCGGCACCTGCACCTCCAATCAGGGTATCGCTGCCATCATCACCGATCAGAGTATCGTTCCCCATCTCGCCATATAAACTGTCATTACCCCCATACCCTTTGATGCGATCATCAGCGCTTGTTCCTATCAATACATCATCACCCTCTGTCCCAGCAAAAATATTTGTTGCAAGCGCACTTATCTCATTAGCGCTAATCAGCGAATCATCAATTAGACGCAATGCGGCAATACTGGGCCCTGCATCGGCAAACCAGTCTTCAAACAGAATGCCGTCCTGAGTGCCTTCAATACGCATCAGCAAGCTGCCGTCGGCCAACTGAAAAAACCGCAGGTCGCTCGCTGCAATGCCAGCACCCAATTGAACTTCGTCACCCTCCACCTCATCGGAATCAGCGGATGCAATCGTGTCGGCACCGTCCCCCCGATTGAATACATACCGATCGGTGCCGCTACCACCGCTATACCAATCCGCGCCCAGGCCGCCCTGCAACGTATCCGCTCCCGCTTCTCCATTCAAAACATCGTTGCCTGAACCTCCTACAATTAAATCATCACCACCGGCACCCAGGAGAGTGTCGTTGCCACCATAGCCCTTAAGGGTATCGTCGTTGCTGCTCCCGTCAATCAAATCAGAACCAGCACCGCCATAAGCATGCGTCACCGGCTGCTCGGAACTATTGTCCACAACAGAGGACAAATTCAGCACCACGGCATCGTGCAAATTCTCACTGACCCACGATTCTAAATCGATTGCTTCGCTGCCCTGATCAAAATTGATTTGCGCATTCATGCCATACAAGGCATGTTTCAGATCCAACGTTCCACCGTTTTCGAGAATAATACTTAACGTATTGGTGTCACTTAACCATGTTGTATCGGTGGGCATATTCGTTGATAGTGCATTAGAATTCGCCAGTGAATTGAGTGATTCACCGCTGCGCTTAGCCAGAGGATTCTCTGCTAAACCGGCGCCGGTACCACTGCCATCAGCCAACGAAATAATGTTATGCCCCACCAGATCGCCAATGATATCGCCGCTTTCCACATCGACATACGTGTCATCACCTTCACCGCCATAAAGCATATCGGCGCCTGCACCGCCGATAAGGGTATCGTTACCTCCATGACCAAATAACCGATCATCTCCGACCCCACCATTGAGCAAGTCACTACCTTGATAGGCTAACGGAATATCGTTACCGTCACCGCTAAGCATGTCGGCACCAGCACCCCCTAGCAGATAATCCGAACCCCCTCCACCCCATAACCTGTCGTCTCCGTCACCACCATCGAGATAATCATTGCCGTGCAGAGCAGCATCCAGGCTTCCCTTGTCCCCATTCAACACATCATTTCCACTCTGCCCCAAGAGAGTATCGTTACCTGCATCACCCCAAACCGCATCATCATCCGCACCGGCATCAATAAAATCATTGCCGCCTTGCGCAGATATCCAATCTTTCCCGGTGCCACTATAAATAACATCATCATCTCCGACATCATCGCCTAAATCGTTAATAAGGAATTTGTAATTCTTAGTATAGAGATCACCCTCAGCATTGATGGAACGAGTAACACCCCAATCGTGATCGGAATCTGCGACATTAGCATCACCCTCGATGGTGTCATTTCCACCCAAGCTCACCAGCACATCTTTCCCCCTACCACCCATTAGAATGTCATCACCCGCTTCACCGATGAGCGTATCGTTACCTGAATAGCCATCGAGCAGATCACCCTTCTCCCCGCTGCCGATCTGGGTTTTTCCCAATGTGTATGCATCATCCAACGTGTATTCGGTTTCAGCATAGAGCCGGTCGTCGTCTTTCTCTCCTAAAATGATGTCACTATCTGTCCCTCCCAATAAAATATCGTCACCTTCACCACCATGCAAAATATCTTTGTCACCTCCTCCTTCGATACGATCTTTACCATTCTTACCCCCGACTACATCTTTGCCGCCCAGACTCATAATTAAATCGTTACCGTCACCACCTTCCAGTCTGTCTGCAAGATGCTCAGGGTTCGAATCTCCTTCGATGGTATTATCAAAAATAGGTAAATCAGATTGTGCATTGCCCCCCAGCGTAATACCGAGATCACCGTCGTGCCAGCCCTTTACCTTTACCCTGGCACTGCCGCCACTTCCGACCAAGCTGATCAAAAGATCCTGTGTACCGTCAGCTTGGGCACTCAGCAAATAAACCAGATCATTGTCCATATCCATCCAAGCATTGCCGACTTTCACCCAATTTTTACCATCAGTAACCCCGCTTCTTCCCTCAGCAACAACAGTACCGAATTGAATTGTACCCAGACCATCGGCGTCGAACACCGTATCAAAACCATTACCGGGATTAACCGCGTAAATATCGGAACCTGACCCGCCTTCCAGATAATCATTCCCTTCCTGACCGTTGAGCGTGTCATCCCCACCACCACCATATAAATGATCCTCAACCGCCGATGCGGCAGGATTATCCGCATCCTCACCACCAAAAAAATAGCGCGGTGTGCTGCCGGATAACTCACCCTGCGAAATCTTGTAACCGGTGGCGACATCCTCGTAATAATCGCTAGCCGAACCGGACGCACCCGTAGAATCAAGCGGGTTCTTATCTTCAGTATTGAACCACATCTTGCGTTTCAGCATAGTTATGCGATCCGCCAGATACTTCGATGTCAATCCACTTCCGCCCGCACTAGGATCAAAACGCTCCAAAGCACCGCCCGCATTGAAAGCGCTGTAGTCAACGCCTTCGAGCACAAAAGGATTGAGCGCAACCAAAGCAAATCTCGTCGCCAAACCCTGCGCGCCATCATTCGCGGCCATGGTGACAATATTGCTCGCGGATTTATCGGTGAGCAATGTCAGTTGCGTCGTGTTAGCGAGCGAAGTGAGATTGGCGGTACTTTGCAGATTCTTTAAGTTGGTGTAGAACGCATCACGATCTCCTGCCGCAGTCTCCTTGCCGCCATCCAACACAATCTTGCCACCCGCAGGGTTCTGCAAAATAATTCGCAACGCATCGAGCGCGGATTCGAGCGTTTTGCTATTGGAAGCTCCCACAACATCCTTGGTGGAACCGAATGCATCGATCAGCTTATTCAGTTGGTCTTGGTTCAGGTTGGGAGCAAGCTGGGAATACAGCGCCTGGATGGCCAGAGCATCGGTCAGCACACTGATACTGTGATTATTACCCGATGCCTCAGTTTGAATGCTGATGGCTATGCCCAACTGATAGCCTAAACCTGCGATGGCGGGAAAACCTTCGGAGCCACGAATGTTCCAGATATTGTCCGTCGATGCACTACTCAAACCCAAGGCACTACTCAGTGCATCCACCAAATTACCGAGGAGCCCATTTACTCCTGGTGCATTATAGAGATAGGCGTCCGTCACTTGCGAATAGCTCTGCTTGACAGCAGCAGCCAGATAACCGCCTAAGCTGTGGCCGGTAACGGTAAAGTTCTGTCCTTGAAGTACATTAGGATCATTCAACCAAGTATCCAGCTGCATCTTAAGCGCGATGAATTGAGGATTGAGAGTAGGCGGCATTGCTGAGGCCAATAACCCATCAGCGGTTAAATCGTTGCCTGACAGTTCAGTACCTCGAATGGCTAAATATTTCTTGCCACTGCCAATTTCTTCGAAAACGGTGGCTGAAAGACCGGTGATGGAATAAGGAGATTGGGCGGCGACTTGCCATTTTTCAACGAAGGTAGTGGCTTGAGAAGTGGACAATTCTGCGCCACTTCGAGTTAGCTCTTCAATTTCTATTGTTTTACCCGAGAACGTACCATATGCCGCTTGCGCCAGTTCAGCTTGCAAAGAATATACATCGATATTACTCACTTCCCGACCTCTTCATTTAATTTAATAAAAATTTTGCGCATCAGCATGCCAGAACTAGCTTCCATAACACTAGGACATCGGTACGATGAAGGTACCCAAGGTCCCGGTAAATCGCCACCAACTCTGCTATACAAAATAAACTCACCTAACAATTTCATATCCGCTTTTCGGATGATCTTGAAATGATCTCGCCCCATGACTGACTCTTGAGGTCCTTTATCAGCAGGATCACTTTTTTTGTAATCGTGGATATCCCACTTAAAGATATACTCAGGCCCCAACGCATTTTCACCTTGAGTAGGTCGATAGAAATTGATTTGCCCATACTTCTTATCAAACTTATCCGGTGGTAGAGTTACTGTTTCATATACCTTAACACCCCCATCAATAGCGCACAGACGCTCCACTTCTCTATCCAACCTGGCTTTTTCTGAAAAAAAAGTTACATAAACAATCGATGAAACAACCAAAAGTAAAATGATTTTTTTCATGCGGCGAGCCTCCATTCGGTGATCATTTCTATTCCGGTATCGGGATTAAGTGCAACCAAAGCAAATCGGGTTGCCAGGCCTTGCGCGCCATCATTCGCGGCCATGGCGACAATATTGCTCGCGGATTTATCGGTGAGCAATGTCAGTTGCGTCGTGTTAGCGAGCGAAGTGAGATTGGCGGTACTTTGCAGATTCTTTAAGTTGGTGTAGAACGCATCACGATCTCCTGCCGCA
>JAGNZK010000016.1:46126-51174 GCA_017984435.1 Nitrosomonas sp.
AATAACCCATCAGCGGTTAAATCGTTGCCTGACAGTTCAGTACCTCGAATGGCTAAATATTTCTTGCCACTGCCAATTTCTTCGAAAACGGTGGCTGAAAGACCGGTGATGGAATAAGGAGATTGGGTAACGACTTGCCATTTTTCAACGAAGGTAGTGGCTTGAGAGATAGGCATGCCAACATCATTTTCAGTTAACTCGATGGTGCGTATTGTCCTTCCTGAGAATGTGCCATATGCCGCTTGCGCTAATTCAGATTGCAAAGAATAGGTGATGATGTTGCTCATTCGACATTCCTCTCAGTAGATTTAATAAAAACATCCTTCAGTAATAAGCTCTCATTTGCTTTTGATCTATCGGGGCAGTGATATGAAGAAGGCATCCATGGTCCCGGCAAATCACCACCTGCTCTGTGATACTTCACAAACTCGCCCAATAATTTCATATCAATTCCCCTGATTATCTTGATATGATCTCGTCGCATAGCGATTTCTTGCGCACCCTGAGAAACTGGATCTCCTTTTTTGTAATAGTGCATATTCCATTGATAGATATATTCAGGTCCTAACGTGTCTTCGATTTTTTGGGTAGGCTTATAAAAATTTATTTCTCCCCATTTATTAAATTTATCCGACGGCAATTGCACCGTTTCATATACCCTGATACCCCCATCAATGGCACACAGACGATCAACTTCTCTATCCAGTCTGGCCTTTTCTGAAAAAAAAGTTGCATAGACAATTGATGAAACAAACAAAAGTAGAATGATTTTTTTCATGCGATAAACCTCAGTTCTGAGTTGTTTTTACTCAAGTCAAAAAATTTCACACGAAACTTCACGTGACATTTATTAACCTATTGATTTAAATATAATATACAAACACAGAATATGCTTGCCAGATTGTACGGCACAGTCATGTCAATTCTTGAGTATTTTTAGTAAGTTTTTTCTCATTAATTCTAGGAAAATTCCTACAAACCTAGGCGGGATTATGGTCCTTGGCATAGCGCAAGGCATATTGGCATGCAATGATCGTTTCGTTTTAAGAAGTTGCAATACAGCAGTCATTTCAAGTGGAGTATTATCTGCATGCCGTAAGGCGAAAGCACTCGGAAACTACGCAATCCGGCTTACGGGGTATAGATCACAGGGGGTCAAGCATTTTGACAAAGTGGGAAGTGATACACAAACATTACCAAATGATAGCGGAGACAATCACAAGTTGGTGTGATGTTGATGAATGCGATCAATGATTATGCTTGTTGTTTAATCGCGGGGAATTACAGGCTATTACAGGGACAGACTTATCAGTATCTCTTTTGATTCGCTCTCACCAAGAAGAGATCAAGGTTTACAGATTGATGACTGTAATCCTTGACCGCTACCCTCCTTAGCTCCCCAGCGTATGAATTCCAAGCGATTTCTCATCAAAATCTAAGAAATCGTCGCTGGGGCCGCGCTCGAATGCCTATTCGAGCGCTTTATTTTTGTTTCGCCAAAGCTTCGCATTTATCGATAAAAACTTGCCGTGCAGCCTCGTTGTCTTTTAAAGTTGCGAGCGCTGACTCCATTCCTCTTCCCGCACAATTCTCCGGACTTGCTTCGGGAACGCCGTCACAACCGATCAACAAGATACTCAGGCCAATAATACAAACGCTAGTTTTAAAATTCATCTAAATTTTCCTCTATAAAATATTCACCATGGCATGATAGCTATTCCAATTTCTCAATCGCTTGGCGCCGGCCCGGCCACACGAACCTAACGGTATTATTCTACCTGAATCCTCACGGTCTTAGTATTTCTGTCATGTTTTAGGTGGAACGAAGCAAAAGGAGATATCATTTTCATGCGGCGATCGTTCATGCTAAATTGCCTCCGCACAACCAGCTTGAAGACGTGATATTACTGAATCAACACAGCATCAAGGAGATTATCATCATGTCATGGCGCATAAAAAACTGGCATAGAAATCATATTCTTCAACAAGAAGGAATATCCGACTCAGTCTGGCAAAAGCTGATCCATCTGCGCTGTCTGAAAGGACTTAATCCTGAAGAACTGGTGCGCTTGCGTGACTGTGTCACACTCTTTTTGCATGACAAACAAATCGTCGGCGCACATGAATTGGAAATTACCGATGAAATGCGCGTGACGATTGCGCTGCACGCTTGCATCCTGATCCTCAATCTTGATCTGGATTATTACCGGAACTGGATAGAGATTATTGTGTATCCCAGTGAATTTATCCTGGATTACGACTACGCCGACGAATTCGGCATTGTGCATCATGTTCATCGCATTGCATCCGGCGAAGCATGGTCTGCCGGGCCGGTGATTCTTTCCTGGCAAGATGCGATGCATATGGATACCCACCCCGGGCATAACGTGGTGATCCATGAATTTGCGCACAAGATCGACATGCTCCATGAAGGCGCCAATGGTTGCCCGGAATTACATGCGAATATGAGTGCTTATACCTGGCATGAAGTATTCAGTGCCGCCTATGCCAAATTCTGCCACCAGGTTGATATGCGGCAAGAAACGATCATTGATCCGTATGCAGCGGAAAGTCCGGCGGAGTTTTTTGCGGTACTCAGTGAAGTGTTCTTTGAACTCCCGCTCATCACCCAGCAGCACTTCCCATCCGTTTATGAACAACTGGCGCTGTTTTACCACCAAGACCCGGCGAAGCGATGGTGTTAATAGTCAGTAGGATAGTCACTCTGCGCCGTTACATTCCCGCGCTACAACATTTTCAATGTACAACCGTTTATTATTTTCCTACCCAATCAACCAATTCGGAATAACTCACCAACGTAGCATCAGCGGTCACGAAGCGAGCCGGCATCGCCAATGCTTGAGCAATTAACAAACGATCAAACGGATCTGTGTGAATCATCGGCAAATGCGCAACGCCCGCAGCATGCTCGGCAGAAACGGGCATCTCCATGAAACCAGTCATTTCCGCACCATCCGCAATCTCTTTCGCTGAATAGTGAAATTTAATTTTCCCCAATGCCGACTTAATCACAATTTCCCAAATGCTGGCCGCACTAAAATACACTTCGACAGACGGCGATTCCAACTGTGCTCTCAAGGATTGCGGCAATCGATCAGGCGTATCCAACGCCCATAACAAAATATGGGTATCAAGCAGCAAGCGCATGGTTAGGGCTTCTCAGCGGATGGTTCGATAGTCCCGCTCTCAAATAGCGCTGCCACATCCTCTGGCAATGCCGCGTCAAAATCTTCCGGCACATTCAACTGCCCTTTAAACATACCCAGACTCCTTGGAGAAGGCAAGCTGTGCAACGGCACTAATTTAGCAATCGGCTTTCCAGCTTTAGCGATGATGATTTCCTCACCGGCTGCAGCTTTCTCGATAAATCTCGACAAATGGGTTTTAGCTTCATGGATGTTGATGGTCAGCATCGGTAATCTCGTATTAGCAGGGTTAGCTTGACTAAGCTTAGCTAACTTGAATTCTCAAGTCAAACCGATAACATACAATTGATGGGCCCCTGCTAAGCACAACCTGAGCATATTCGCCATTTTGCAATCATTGCATAGACAACTATAATCATATCAATTATATTTGATTGAATATGATTTAAAAGGATTATCAATGAATACACGTGTCGTCACTGCGCATATCCCAAGCGAACTTGCCGAACAAATTGATCAACTCGCAGCGCGCCTTGATCGCCCCAAGGGCTGGATTGTCAAACAAGCTTTGGCTTCTTGGGTCGAACTCGAAGCAAAGCGCCATCAACTAACCCTGGAAGGCTTGGCAGATGTCGATGCTGGTCGTCTTGTTGATCATGCTTCGATTGAAACATGGGCTAAGAACCTCGATAAGTCTCTTTAATTCATGCCGCTCCACTGACCACCAGCGCGGAGCGCGATCTGGTTAGGCTTCATGCATTTCTTGCCACCATCAATCCGCGCGCAGCTGCCCAAGTGGTGCAACTGCTTGTTGCAGGTGCGGAACAACTCCTGAACTATCCTCAATTCGGCGTACGGCTTGAAGAATTCGCTCCACGCGATGTGCGGCGTGTAATCATTGGTGAATATGAGTTACGTTACGAAATTTCCGAGAAGATGATTTATATTGTGCGACTGTGGCATGGTCGAAAAGATCGATAGCCGTTACTCCATTGGTAAAGTTGATTAATTTTAAATTAAACAGTTTTATCAATTTGAATGTAAATTATAAAACACGACCCCAGCACTGAGCGAACCCCAACGAGTAATGTAGTGAAGAAGCATGTCATGTTGGGGTTCGTTTCTCATCCCCACCTACGAGCTTGCCTCCCATTCTCCAGGATCACCAAACATCTCTAAACCCGATTGCGCAGTCCTCGGCATGTCCGCGTTGAGTTCGTGTAAATCGACTTCCCTTCGGCGGAGTACGAAGCGTCCATTTACATCATACATCTGGTAGTAGCGGATTGGCGCACTGCGGCCCGCAAGGGCCTTAGTCACGGCGTGTACCACGGACATTGAGCAGCGTAGGCCAAAGGTGATCTCTTTAAGAAGTAAGGGTGAGTCCTGGTCACCCTTGTCTCCAATCAACCGCCACTCTTTCTCGTAGCCCCATCCACGAGCTTTACGAAGCAGTATATCTCGATCAAGCTCCTCTTTTGCCTTCTGGTCTTCATGAACCAAGGCTCTTGTGAGTAGTGACGTTGGTACGGACCTGCTGCCGCCGTAGACAACGCGACGCAGCTGAGGTTTTGGCCTTCGATCAAGACCAAATCCAATACACAGTCCGCGATGCTGATCGCCGTAGTGACTCCAGAGTAGAGGGCTAGCGTACGTTGTCGAGAAGCAACAGACTCCGCGTTCGTAGTGCCTGCGCAGCTCCCTCTCAACTCCGTTGGTTAGTAACCAACTCTCTGCTTCGGATTTCGTGACTGTATGATGTGGTCCAATAGACCCGGACACTCCAGTTAAGAGAAAATAATCTTAATTGGAGGAGGAAATGGAAGCGAGGAAACAATATACAAAGGAATTTAAACTGGATGCAATCAGCTTGGTATTGGA
>JAGNZK010000017.1 GCA_017984435.1 Nitrosomonas sp.
CCCATGTAACTCTCGCTAAATTTGCAGGAAATTGCTGCAATTTTACCAAGAACTGGTGAATTTAACCGCTCAAATTTATCTATTCATTACATAAAATCACATCGTTATGGGTTATTCAGAGCGGACTCATTAATTGTTTATCAGCAGTTGATAAGCTGTGTAAACGATATTCTTCACACAGGCCCTGTCGCTGGATTCTGTCACAAATTAAAATTTCATCCGGACTGCTGCGGGAATTACCATGAGCCATGCCAGTGAAACCAGTCAGAAACGATACCGTGACTGCTAGCAATAAGAGGTATTTTCTCAACGGATTCTCCTTGCGGATATAAGTTAATCGTTACCTTTATCCTAATCGACAATGTGGTTTGCATCAACCCAATCATTGCAAACTAGGAGCCATCCTAAATACAATTTTGTTGTAACTTGCTGGCTTGGTAAAATTTGAGAGTCTGCTTAATTTTGTAACGATATCCAATTTACCTCACATTCCCCTGATTCCGTAGCCACATAGGCAGAGTCCCCTGTGATAGTGACGGATATATCCATGGTTCTTTGCACCAGTTTTGCTAGCGCCTGAATGTCTTTCCATTGAAACTGGAGAATGGATGCGGTCAATTTGTTGAGTTTCGCTTGTTCTTGTATCCACCAGATACCTGATTTGGAATTAAAGCTATAAACCTTGACGGTTTGTGCGAGCCGGGTTGCTTTTTTGATTCGATCGGCGGCAGGTTCTCCGACATCAATCCATAAAGCAATTCGACCATCCGAGGTATGTGCCCATAAATCAGGTTCTTCGGCGGCACTCAGCCCTTTTGTAAATGTGAGTGATTCCTGCGTATTGATACAAAACACGAGAATACGCACTACCATGCGTTCGAGCGTTTCTGATGGGTGTTGGGCAATGGTTAAGTTGAGCGTATCGTAATGATTACGATTGAGATCGGTCAGTGCAATTTTTAACTTATAAATGGTTGGTTTTAATGCCACAAGTACATCCTTGATCTAATAATCCATTATCGCGAGTATTTTCTAGGTTTTCGGGTTTAGTGGGATGATACTCGCCGGAGAGGTTTCTTGAGTCGGTTCAAACCAAGCAAGATTGTGATGCAGTTTGACAACTTCTCCGACAATGATCAGTGTGGGCGGGGCCAAATTGGCGGCTGCGGTCAAATCAGGCAGTGTTTTGAGTGTTCCGGTAATGGTTTTCTGTTTTTGTGTCGTACCTTGCTGGATAATTGCGGCGGGTGTGGTATCCGGCAGACCATGCGTCATCAGTTGCTGGCATAAAACAGGTAAACCGAGCAATCCCATATAAATTACGATGGTCTGATTAGGTCGTGCGAGATAGGGCCAGTCCAAATCAATGCTGTTATTTTTTAGATGGCCGGTGACAAAAATGCAGGATTGCGCATAGTCGCGGTGCGTGAGCGGAATGCCTGCATACGATGCAACGCCCGAGGCAGCGGTAATACCAGGCACCACTTGAAAGGGAATATGCTGTGAGGCCAGCGTTTCAATTTCTTCGCCGCCGCGGCCAAAAATAAAAGGGTCTCCGCCTTTAAGACGCAATACCCGTTTGCCTTGTTGCGCCAGCCGCACCAACAATTGATTGATTGATTCCTGCGCCAAGGTGTGGCGGTTACGTTCTTTACCCGCATAAATACGGATAGCATCACGGCGTACCATATCGAGAATGGCCGGTGAAACCAGACGGTCATAAATGACGACATCGGCTTGTTGCATCAGGCGCATGGCGCGGAAAGTGAGTAAATCAGGATTTCCCGGTCCGGCGCCTACCAAATAAACCTCGCCCTGTGGTGGTTCATCGTTTTCTTGTCGTAATGATTGCAGCAGATATTCCTGGGCAGCTTTGTCCTTTCCGGCCAATACCATCTCAGTAAACGGGCCTTGCAAGGTTTCTTCCCAGAAAATACGCCTTTTCTCCGGGTGTGTGAAATGCTGTTTGACGCGTTGACGGAGTTTTCCGGCAATTGCCGCGAGGCGCGCATAGGCGGCCGGTATCATGATTTCCAGTTGGGCGCGCAGTAATCTGGCCAAAACAGGTGATTGGCCGCCGCTGGACACTGCAATGAGTAGTGGCGATCGATCAACAATGGAAGGCATGATAAAGGTACATAGATCCGGATTATCCACCACATTGATCGGAATCTGTCGTTGCTGAGCTGCTGCGAAAACCCGCCGATTGGTGTTGCGGTCATTGGTTGCTGCGATGACCAAAACAATATTTTCCAAATGTTCAGGTTGAAAATATTCCGCGCAATGTTTGATTTTTCCTTGTGCCAGGTATTCATTTAAGGTCGCATCCAGTTCGGGTGATACCACGGAAACTTGCGCGCCGGCCTGAAGCAGGAGCATGATTTTACGTGTGGCAACTTCGCCACCGCCTACTACCAAGCAGGTTCTGTTTTTAATGTTGAGGAAAATTGGCAGAAAATCCATTGTTCCTGAGTCTCGATAATGAATGAAGGAAGTGCTGATTAATTCTAGCAGGCCGTTGAGAAACTATCTGTGTTGCCGCTACTGTGTTAAAACAGGCTCAAGATGCTCATTTATCACGCATAAACTGCGCTTTTTCGCCTGTTTTTGCCTTGTATCGGCTGCCTCGAAAACGTTTTTCAACGGCCTGCTAAGCCAAATATCGGCTCGTGCGTTAATCGGACCTTCCTTGAGACGCAATGTTGTTTTCTACAAGTACCTGAGTGTAGAGAAGTGTTCTAACTGGTTTCAGTTTATAAACTGGATTCCAATTTTAGAATTTCTTCCAGTTTTATATTGATGCCGCTGCCTTTAAATACCGTGCCTACTTTTTTCTTATTCAGGTGTTCGATATTGAGATCGTATACTTCTTTAGATAGCGGGAAGTATTTCACTTCAGTTACCAGTTCCGGTGCATTCTTCATATAAAAATTAATAAATTCGCTAACTTCCGGCTTGTCAGTTGATTTGGCATTGACATAGATGAATATCGGGCGCGATAACGGTTTGTAACTATTGTTTTCTACGGTTGCCGCAGAGGGGAGTACGCCGCCATTACCACTATCGACCGCGACTGCATTAATTTTCTTGATGTTCTCAATGTAATAAGCAAATCCGAAAAAACCTAACGCGTAGATGTCACTGGCAACCCCTTGTACCAGAACATTGTCATCCTCTGATGCAGTAAAGTCGCCGCGGCTTGATTTGGCCTTTCCAACAATCGCTTCTGTGAAGTATTCGAAGGTGCCGGAATCCGCACCGGGACCATAGAGTTTGATTTTTTTGTCGGGCCATGCGGGATTTATTTGGTTCCAGTTAGTCACTTTACCTTGTGCACCGGGTTCCCAGATTTTCTTCAATTCTTCCACTGTGATGGTTTTGCTCCAAGTATTCTTGGGGTTGACAACGACAGTCAGTGCGTCAAAAGCGATTGGCATTTCAATATACTGCACACCTTCCTGCTTGCAAGCTTCCATTTCTGTGGGAGTGATGGGGCGGGAGGCATTAACGATATCAATTTCACTCCGGCAGAATTTCTTGAAACCGCCGCCCGTGCCAGAGATGCCGACAGTGACACGTACTGCGCCACGTTTTGCGATCTGAAAATCTTCTGCAACTGCTTCTGTAATAGGGAAGACAGTACTGGAGCCATCAATTTTAACAATCGGACTGGCATTGACAGTTCCTGTAGTGATCGCTGCACTCAAAAGCATAGCTGCAGCGGATGCGCTGAAGCGAAATGAATTCAACATTAATACTCTCCAAATGAAAAATAATACGGGTGTAAAATTCTTGAAAATTGAAGCAATATAGTATTTCAGAATTATTACAGTATTATGACAATTAAATTGTTTGTAATAAAACTAACAGCGCATTGCTTGACAAGGGTTGGACGCGTTGTGGTAATGAGAAACGAGTTTTTATGTGTTACTGGCAGTTTGTACAGCTTCAGCGATGTGTTTGGCCCAGTAGTTAACCTTATGCTCTGATTCACCTTCAACCATCACACGAATTAATGGTTCCGTACCCGAGGCGCGAATTAAAATACGTCCCTTATCGTTTAAATCAGTTTCCGCCTTTTTCTGTATGGCGCTGATGGCTTCATTCGTACTGAAATTAAATGACTTAGGAATTTTTACATTGATCAATCGTTGCGGGTACAGTGCAACACCACGCATGAATTCGGCTAGGGTTTTTTGGGTGTCACGCAATGCGTACAATACCTGTAGCGCGGAAATGATACCGTCACCTGTCGTATGTTTATCCATGCAGATGATATGTCCGGAATTTTCACCGCCGAGATGCCATCCTTTTTCATTCAATAATTCCCATACATAGCGGTCGCCGACGTTGGTACGGAGAAATGGAATATTCAATTTTTTGAACTGATTTTCTATGGCAAGATTGGTCATCAGGGTGCCAACGACACCACCGGTAAGTACCTTTTTCTGTTGGCGATGCTTGGCGATGATGTAGATCAATTGATCCCCTTCATAGAGTCTGCCTTGTTTATCCACCATCATGATACGATCACCATCACCATCCAATGCGATGCCCAAATCGGCGTGATGTTGTTTAACGGCTTTTTGCAGTGTTGAACAATGTGTGGCGCCACATTCGAGATTGATATTTAAGCCATTGGGTTGTACACCAATAGTGACGATCTCAGCACCTAACTCATGCATGACATGACCGGCGACATGATAAGTGGCGCCATGGGCGCAATCGACAACAATCTTTAATCCGCGCAAATCAAGATGATAGGGGAAAGTACTTTTACAGAATTCGATATAACGTCCCGTTGCATCTTTAAGACGTTGAACCTTACCTAATTGTGCTGAAGGTTTTGTTTCTATAGGGGCATTTAAGCTCGCTTCTATTCTATGCTCCATTTCATCGGGTAGCTTGCTACCTACAGCAGAAAAGAACTTGACACCATTATCCTCAAATAGATTATGTGAAGCTGAGATAACGATACCAGCTTGTAGTCGTAGTGCACGGATGAGGTAAGCAATCGCCGGTGTTGGCATGGGGCCGGAGAGAAGCACATCGACACCGGCTGCACACAATCCTGCTTCCAGTGCTGATTCGAGCATATAACCCGATATCCGGGTATCCTTGCCGATCAGAACTGTCGGGCGCTTTCCTTCTGTCAGGTGCCAATCAGCTGCAGTCAGAACTTTACCGGCTGCATACCCCAAATGCATGATGAATTCGGGGGTAATAGGATCTTTACCTACGCGTCCCCGTATGCCATCAGTTCCAAAATATTTTTTAGTCAATTTGAGAAATCATTAATAGATTTAAGAAAACGATTAATGTGACAATTTTTGTAGCATTTTGTTTCTTTTAGATATTGCAGTTTTGTATGGCCGAATAAACAGAGAGTGCGTGTTTACTGGCTTTGACATCGTGCACACGTACAATTCTTGCACCTTTAACGACAGCTAGCAAGGCTGCCGCGATACTTTCATGAATACGATGAGTTACGTCGTTGCCAGTGATGGCTCCTAGCATGGATTTACGTGATAGTCCTGCCAGTACTGGAACCCCAAGCGTTGTGAATTCATTCAAGTGCTTCAGTAATGCCAGATTATGCTGAAGCGTCTTGCCAAAACCAAAGCCAGGGTCGATAACCAGCCGGTCTTGCGAGATGCCTGCAGCTTTAACGGTATCTATACGCTGTTGCAAGAAATCTTTTACTTCAGCGACGATATTTTTATATTGAGGGCTCTTTTGCATGTCCTGTGGCGTACCTTGCATGTGCATCAGACAGATTTGTACATGATTATTTTGCGCAAGCACTTCCAGTGCGCCTGGACTACGCAGCGCATTTACATCATTAATCATAAAAGCGCCGGCTTCTATTGCGTGTTTCATCACTTCAGGTTTGGAAGTATCGATGGAAATGGGAATGTGGGTATCAACGAGTGCTTCCAGCACGGGGATTACACGGTTTAATTCCTCATCAATACTAACTGGTTGGCTATCTGGGCGTGTTGATTCTCCACCGATATCCAAAATATCCGCGCCTTCCTCAATGAGATTTCTGGCGTGTGCGATGGCTTGCTGAGTAGATAGGTAAAGCCCCCCATCCGAGAAAGAATCGGGCGTTATATTGACAACCCCCATAATTAACAGACGGTTGGTAGAGAGAATAGGGCTCTCCTGTAATAAAGGCACCATATGATAAGAGGAATTGCGAAAGTGAAAACGGGATACGATTTTATGGTCGTACCCCGTTATTCAAGTCATGACTGATCAGTCAGCTTCTTTAACTACTTCTTGTGGTGCTGCGGATTCACCTTGTTTGTCAGATTTTACTGATGGCGATTCACTACTTGTAGTCGAAGACATTTGTGGTGGTTTAGGTGGACGTGGCGGGCGACCATCCATAATATCCTTGATCTGGTCGCTATCAATCGTTTCCCATTCCAATAAAGCTTGGGTCATAGCTTCAATTTTGTCTTTATTGGCTTCAATGAGTTTACGTGCAATGGCATATTGCTCATCAACAATACGACGAACTTCTGCGTCAACTTTTTGCATAGTTGCTTCACTCATATTTTTATGCGTAGTTACTGAGCGTCCCAGAAAAACTTCACCCTCATTTTCTCCATAGACCATTGGGCCAAGAATGTCGGACATTCCCCACTGCGTTACCATTTGTCGTGCTAATTCCGTTGCGCGCTCAAAATCATTGGATGCGCCTGTAGTCATTTGCTTCATAAAAACTTCTTCGGCGATACGCCCACCAAACATCACCGAAATTCTCTGCAGAATTTCTTCACGTTCCATACTGAAACGATCTTCCGTGGGTAATTGCATTGTTACACCCAAAGCGCGCCCTCGTGGAATGATGGTTACTTTATGTACCGGATCGGTTTTGGGCAATAATTGAGCTACCACAGCATGCCCTGATTCATGATAAGCAGTATTCCGGCGTTCATGTTCAGGCATCACCATGGAGCGTCGTTCCGCACCCATGAAGATTTTATCTTTCGCACGTTCAAAATCGTCCATATCCACTAAACGTTTGTTACTACGTGCTGCAAATAAAGCAGCCTCGTTGACAAGATTGGCCAGATCGGCACCTGACATACCCGGTGTGCCACGTGCCAGAATATCTGCTTTTACATCCGGTGAAAGCGGTACTTTGCGCATATGCACATGCAAGATTTGTTCGCGCCCACGAATATCTGGCAGTGGTACGGTCACTTGCCGGTCAAAACGGCCAGGACGCAGCAAAGCAGGATCTAATACATCAGGACGGTTGGTCGCTGCTATCACAATTACGCCCATCGCACCTTCAAAACCATCCATCTCTACCAGCAACTGGTTGAGTGTTTGTTCGCGTTCATCGTTTCCGCCACCCAGGCCAGCACCGCGTTGACGACCTACGGCATCAATTTCATCGATAAAGATAATGCACGGTGCATGTTTCTTAGCTTGCTCAAACATGTCACGTACTCTGGATGCACCCACACCGACAAACATTTCGACAAAATCAGATCCCGAAATACTGAAGAACGGTACTTGCGCTTCCCCTGCGATTGCGCGAGCCAGCAACGTTTTACCGGTTCCTGGGCTACCCACCATCAGAACACCACGTGGAATACGTCCCCCCAGTTTTTGAAACTTGGTCGGATCGCGCAGAAATTCAACCAGCTCTGCAACTTCTTCTTTTGCTTCCTCGCAACCTGCGACATCATTGAAAGTCACTGTATTGGCCGATTTGTCGAGCATGCGTGCTTTACTTTTGCCAAATGAGAATGCACCGCCATTACGTCCGCCACCCTGCATTTGACGCATGAAAAATATCCATACACCAATAAGCAGCAACATTGGAAACCATGAAATGAAAATACTCATCAGCATGGAGGGTTCTTCTTCCGGTTTGGCTTCAACAATAACGCCAGCTTTCAGTAAATCGCTGACCATCCAAGGATCGGATGGTGCATAAGTCGTGAAACGTCTGCCATCAGATTTTGTGCCCTTCAGTGTCCGTCCTTCGATGACGACCTTTGCGATTCTGCCTTGATTCAATTCGGTAATGAATTGAGAGTATTCCATCGCGACTTGCGTCGGTTGACGTACACTGAATTGATTAAATACAGTCATCAATACAAGTGCAATTACTAGCCAAATGGCCATGTTTTTAATTAGATTATTCAAAATAGCTCCTTGATTTGCACCTTAAAATCATTGATTAATCATTCTAACTCTATTTCATAGAATATAACAGAATAGTTCCTGTCAAATATAATTTGCTGTAAAAATTGTTATTCTGTTCGATTTCAATTACTGTGATATTTACGCCCGCTTTATTTCCGAGCGGGTTTTAGTTATTTCTTTTTTCCGAGTCCTAATAAATATAACTCATTACTGCGATCACGTGAGGCCTTTGGTTTTCGTATCGCTACATTTTTGAATCCGCTACGCATGTTACGTAGAAACTGGTCAAAATCCCGTCCTTGAAAAACTTTGACCAGAAAATTTCCGCCATAGTTCAGTTGTTCCAGTGAGAATGCTAATGCCAACTCCGCCAAATGCATGCTCCTGGCTTGGTCGCTGACTACAATACCACTGATATTGGGTGACATGTCTGAAATAACAAGATCCGGATGCTGGTCATCCAGATGTTTCTTCAGTTCATGCACCGCACATTCTTCTCTAAAATCATTTTGAATAAATGTAACGCCTGATAGTGGCTGCATGTCCAGAATGTCCAGAGCGATTACTTTGCCATTATTCCCTACTTGATGACTGACAACCTGAGACCAACTGCCAGGTGCTGCACCTAAATCAACAACGATCATACCTGGTTTCAGTATGTGATCGCGTGTGGCGATCTCAAGCAGCTTATACGCGGCACGTGAGCGATAGCCATCCTTTTTGGCTTGCTTGACGAAGAAATCATTGACATGCTCTTTCATCCAAGCTTTACTGGTTTTGGCTTGCTTCATCAAGTAAAATAGTATCTTTTCAAGGAATTTATGTTAACACTTACTGTTGCGCATCGGCGTGAACTCAAAGCACAAGCACACGCGCTCAATCCGGTTGTGATGATCGGAAAGACCGGATTGTCGACCAGCGTGATTGAAGAACTGGATCGCGGACTTGCAAGCCATGCATTAATTAAAGTTAAAGCTCAAATTGATGATCGGACTGCCAGAAATGCACTGTTTGAAGAAATCTGTCAGCGACTGGATGCTGCACCGGTACAACATATTGGTAAAATATTTGTCATTTATCGACCTAAACCGGAAGAAGATGGTAAAAAGCCTGCAGGATCCAGTAAAAAGAAACGTGAGCCATTTCGTACTAAGCGTAGTCTGCAGAATTGAAGTTTCTAATTGATATTCAGATATACTTGACGTCCAATATTTCATACTCGCGTATACCACCCGGCGCCTGAACTTCTGCAATATCCCCCGCATGTTTGCCGATCAACGCCCGTGAAATGGGAGAACTGATAGAGATTTTCCCATCTTTTATATTTGCTTCATCGTCACCTACAATTTGATAAGTCACCGTTTCTCCACTTTGCAGATCTTCCAATGCAACAGTGGCGCCAAATACACAGGCGCCATCCGCGTTAATGAGCGCCGGATTGATGATTTGTGCGCTGGAGAGCTTACTTTCCAGTTCGATAATACGTCCTTCGATAAAACCTTGCTTTTCCTTGGCGGCATCATATTCAGCATTTTCCGAGAGATCGCCGTGAGAACGTGCTTCAGCAATCGCCGCAATGACTGCAGGGCGATGCACGGTTTTCATTTCATGTAATTCCTTACGCAGTGCTTCCGCGCCTACCACCGTTAATGGAATAGTACTCATTGTAATTTCTTACCTTTCATTTTCATCTTATTTCTTAATAGTTAAAAACAATCCATTTTTAATTACTTATATCTTAAGCTGTATGTGTAATTTTTGTAAATTATAAGCCTGCAGTTCACGCCGATTGACGATACCCGCACAGGCAGCGCGTGCGCCCGCTAACGTTGTATAGTAAGTCACTCTTGCCTGCAGCGCGGCATGGCGAATCGAATACGAGTCCCGTATCGCGCTACGGTGATTTTTTACTGTGTTGATAATCAGATTGATTTCACCATTCTTAATCATATCTACAATATGTGGGCGGCCTTCTGCCACTTTGTTAATGATAATGACGTTTATCCCGGCTTCTGTTATCGCAACGGCAGTTCCGCGCGTAGCATAAAGGGTAAAGCCAAGTTCTGCAAGGCTGCGCGCGATTTCAACGGCATGTGATTTATCCGATTGTCGCACACTGATAAAAATCTTACCGGAGGTAGGTAAACGAACATCGGTTGCTAATTGGGATTTGACAAAAGCCTCCGCAAAAGTGGCACCCATGCCCATAACTTCACCGGTAGATTTCATTTCCGGGCCTAATATCGTGTCAACGCCGGAAAGCTTAATAAAAGGGAAGACAGCTTCTTTGACTGAAAAATATTCAGGAATAATTTCTTTAGTCACACCTTGATCAATCAAACTTCTTCCTGTCATGCAACGCGCTGAGATTTTTGCCAATTGCAGGCCGGTTGCTTTGGAAATAAAAGGCACGGTGCGTGATGCTCTGGGATTGACTTCGAGTACATAGACCGTATTGTCTTGAATCGCAAACTGTATATTCATCAGTCCCACAACATTCAGTGCACGTGCCATTGCAGCCGTTTGCTGGCGTAGTTCATCCAGTATTTCAGGCTGCAGGTTAAAAGTGGGGAGAGAGCACGCAGAGTCGCCGGAGTGTACACCGGCCTGTTCAATATGTTCCATAATGCCGCCGACTAGAACGGTTTCTCCGTCATAGATGGCGTCAACGTCCACTTCCGTGGCATTGGTGAGGAAATGATCCAGTAATACCGGGGAATCGTTGGAAACCTTGACAGCTTCACGCATATAGCGTTCCAGATCGGCTTTTTCATGCACAATTTCCATTGCACGCCCACCTAATACATAACTGGGACGTACCACCAACGGGTAGCCGATTTCTTCGGCGGCGGTCAACGCGGCTTCCGGATTACGCGCGGTGCGGTTAGGCGGTTGTTTTAAGCCCAGTTGTTGCAGCATTTTCTGAAAGCGCTCGCGATCTTCGGCGCAATCGATCATATCCGGGCTGGTGCCGATAATCGGCACGCCATTGGCTTCCAGATCGCGAGCCAGTTTGAGCGGCGTTTGTCCGCCATATTGTACGATCACGCCATGCGGCTTTTCCACCGCAACAATTTCCAGCACATCTTCCAGTGTCAGCGGCTCAAAATACAGGCGATCCGATGTGTCGTAGTCGGTTGAAACCGTTTCCGGATTGCAGTTGACCATGATGGTCTCAAAACCGTCTTCACGTAACGCTAATGCTGCATGGACGCAACAATAATCAAATTCGATACCCTGACCGATGCGATTGGGGCCACCACCCAATACCATAATTTTCTTTTTATCCGTGGGGCAGGATTCGCACTCGTCTTCGTAGGTTGAGTACATATAGGCCGTGCTGGTGGCGAATTCAGCCGCGCAGGTGTCGACACGTTTGTAAACCGGCCGCAAATTGAGCTGGTGCCGGTAAGTGCGGACTGCGGTTTGTCCGGTATTGAGTAACTTTGCCAGACGCCGGTCGGAGAAACCGCTACGTTTGAGTTTTCGTAATGCTTGTTTATCCAATGTTTCCAGTTTGGCATCGACCAATGCCTGTTCTTGTTTGACCAAGTCTTCAATTTGCGCCAGAAACCAGATATCGATGTGTGTCAGTTGATGCACTTCGTCAATAGACAGTTTGCAGCGAAAAGCATCGGCGATAAACCAGATCCGTTCCGGCCCGGGGTTAGCCAGTTCCGAGCTGATGGTTTCCAAGTTGTCGGTTTTTTCATCCAGGCCATCGACACCGGTTTCCAGTCCACGCAAAGCTTTCTGCAGGGATTCCTGAAAAGTGCGGCCAATCGCCATGACTTCACCGACCGATTTCATCTGTGTCGTCAGGCGATCATTGGTTTGCGGGAATTTTTCGAAAGCAAAACGCGGCACCTTGGTGACGACATAATCAATGGTGGGCTCAAAGGATGCCGGTGTGATGCCGCCGGTAATATCATTGCCCAATTCGTTTAAAGTGTAGCCGACTGCAAGCTTGGCAGCGATCTTGGCAATCGGGAAACCGGTTGCTTTTGAAGCCAGTGCAGAAGAACGCGAAACACGCGGATTCATTTCAATCACCAGCATGCGACCATTTTCAGGATTAATGGCGAACTGAACATTGGAACCGCCGGTTTCCACGCCAATTTCACGCAACACGGCAATCGATGCATTGCGCATCAACTGATATTCTTTATCCGTCAGCGTTTGTGCGGGTGCTACTGTAATGGAATCACCGGTGTGCACACCCATCGGATCGATATTTTCAATGGCGCAGATAATAATGCAGTTATCCTGTTTATCGCGTACCACTTCCATTTCAAATTCTTTCCAGCCAATGACAGACTCTTCGATCAACAGTTCCTTGGTGGGCGAAGTTTCCAATCCGCGCTCGCAGATATTCAGAAATTCTTCACGGTTGTAGGCAATGCCGCCGCCACTGCCGCCCATGGTAAAAGAAGGACGGATAATCACCGGATAGCCAACCATGGCTTGAACTTGCAACGCTTCTTCCATGCTATGCGCGACCGCTGAGCGAGCTGAACCCAGACCGATGCGCGTCATCGCCTGTTTGAATTTTTCACGATCTTCAGCCATATCGATCGCTTCACGCGATGCACCGATGAGTTCAACACCGTATTTTTCCAATACGCCGTGTTTGACCAGATCCAACGCGCAGTTCAATGCGGTCTGCCCACCCATAGTGGGCAGCAATGCTTCGGGTCGTTCAATGGCAATGATCTTTTCGATCATAGTCCAGGTAATGGGTTCGATATAGGTTGCATCGGCCATTTCCGGGTCAGTCATGATGGTAGCAGGGTTGGAATTCACCAGAATGATGCGATAACCTTCTTCACGCAGGGCCTTGCAGGCTTGCACACCGGAATAATCGAATTCACAAGCTTGGCCGATAATAATCGGGCCGGCACCGATGATGAGAATGGATTTAATGTCGGTACGTTTAGGCATACTTTCTAACGAGTAAAATTGCGTAGTTTATGGTCAAGTTATTGTGTGGACTGATTTTTATAACGCTGCATCATTTTGATAAAGCGATTAAACAGATAATCCGCTTCATGAGGCCCTGGACTGGCTTCCGGATGGCCCTGAAAACAGAAGGCGGGTTTATCGGTCAACTCAAATCCTTGCAAACTGCCATCAAACAACGACACGTGTGTGATGCGCGCATTATCCGGCAGCGTATCGGTATCAACAGCAAAACCGTGATTCTGACTGGTGATGATCACTTTGCCACTGTCCACATCTTGCACCGGGTGATTCGCACCATGATGACCAAATTTCATTTTGATAGTACGCGCGCCGGTGGCCAAAGCCAGCAATTGCTGGCCGAGGCAAATGCCGAAGATGGGGATATTCTTTTCCAACAATGCCTGGGTAGCGGAAATTGCGTAATCGCAAGGCTCCGGATCACCGGGGCCATTGGAAAGAAATATGCCATCAGGCTGCATTGCTAGAATCTCATCAGCCGAGGTCTGTGCAGGGAAAACGGTTACCTTGCAGCCGCGTTGCGCCAATTTACGCAAAATGGTGCGCTTGATACCAAAATCAAATGCGGCGACATGATATTGAGGGTTTTCCTGAGTCGAATAACCTGATTCCAATGACCATTCCCCTTCCGTCCAGGTATACGATTGCCGGCAACTGACCACTTTGGCGAGATCCATGCCGGATAACCCAGGAAATGCCCTGGCGGCTTGCAATGCTTTGTTCTCGTCAATTTTTCCCGCCATGATGCAACCGGCTTGCGCACCTTTTTCCCGCAAAATACGTGTGAGCTTGCGGGTGTCGATTTCAGCGATGGCGACGACATGCTGTTCTTGCAGAAATTCGGATAATGTCCGGGTTTTACGATGACTGCTGGCAGCCAAAGGGAGATCACGTATCACCAGGCCGGCGGCAAAAACTTTATTGATGTTACCGGATTCAAAATCTTCCGGATTGGTGCCGGTGTTGCCAATATGCGGGTAGGTCAGGGTGATGATTTGCTGGCAGTACGAAGGGTCGGTCAATATTTCCTGATAACCGGTCATTGCCGTATTGAAAGCGACTTCACCGGTATTGATACCCTCAACACCAATAGACACGCCACGAAAAATTGTTCCATCAGCAAGTGCGAGGATGGCGTGTGGGCGTTGTGACACAAAAAACTCCTTGGAAACTGACACGATATGGAAATTGAACCAAGGATAACCAGTTTCTAAATGCCTTGGCTTTGAGCATGGAATTATACGTGAAAAAGGTTTGTTTTTGTATGCAAGTGCTTTGGGCTAACTGCAAGCTAGTCTTGTCAACGCTGCCTATGCGTTGCGTTATTTTTTGAGTGTCTTGAGTTTAAAAGGAAAAAGCTTTAGGTTTTTTGAATTTCTTGTACTGTTAGAACTTGAAAGATGATTACAAGGCATTTCAGCGATCGCGAAACTTTTTAGTTATTTCTCAGCTGATCAATAACTAATTGGCGGATATCGTAGTTTTCCCCTGAGTTGATAATGGTGAAATCCGGGTTATTGGGGTTCAGGTAATCCAAACCACGCTCTTTCCCCGAAGCGAGAAAATCAGTGATCGCCAGCTTGTAGATTTTTTGGGGATCTACCGGAGCACCGTTAATGTGCCAAGTGCCATTGGTTTGCTGTGCATTGGCGGATTGTAGAAAGCCCCCCGAACCCATATTCGCCAACCCCTGATTCAGCACTTTTATCAGCAGACCACCTTTTATAGTAGCCAGTTGGACTTTGCCACCAAAAGGCAAAATACGAATAACATCGTAGACGGTGATTTTGCCTGCCGGTAGAACGTCATCGATGCGGATCGAGCCGCTGTTGTAGAGCGAGAGTTCCGCTTCAGGATAAGGGCGCAGCAGGCTTTGGGCTATCAGGTCAGTGAGATTGGTCGGATGGTTGCGTACACTAGACTCTAGTCCGTCTAATGGTTCGGTACTGGTCGTCACCACGGCTTCGGGCTCAAAACCCTGTTGACGGAAGGCGTTGAAAGCAATATCCATCCATTTGTCGACCACGGCCTTGATGCCTGGATCTTCTGCCAGATTGTCGTTGATGGGTACGAACGTGGGTTTGATTTCGGTTTTGCCGGTTTGCGGATCAAAATAAAGATCAACCACGTAGACTGAGCGCACATTGGCATCACTTTTCAGTATCGGTGTGAAATTGCCGCGCCAGTTTTGGTGGTTCTCATGTTCATGTCCGCCCAGTAGTAATCCGATTCGTGGATAGGCTTGTAACAATCTGATATCGTCGCCAATGTTCTGATGGGCTAAAGCAATGATAAAGTCGGATTGCTGATCAAGTAGTTGCGCGATTTGATCATGGGCGGCGGTCAATGGATCGGAATAACGCACATAGCCGGGTTGATTGATGGGTAAGGTCAATCCAAACATGCCGATTCTGAATGTTTTTCCACTCTTTCTGTCGTGAATCGGGATGATAAGATTTTGTTTAACACCTGCAAAAGGATGACCGTCAGCAGCGAATACGTTGCTGGATACCCAGGTAAATTTTGCTTCCTTGATGCGTTGATTGAATTGATTTTCTTTGATATCAAACTCATGATTGCCAAAAGTAGCATAATCAAGTGCGAAGTGATTCAATACATCTACCATTTGTTTGCCGGCTAATCGATCGCCTTCATACTGGGCAGTGCCAATCGCGGAAGGACTCAACAAATCTCCGCCTAACGTGGTGATGGTGTTGGGGTTATGCGCCAACAATTGATTGCGTAATGTGGCAACTCGTGCGATCCCTCCTTCTTTGTCGCCATTGATGGGTGTAATTTCGTAAATGTCGCTAAAGTGCAGGATCGTCACATGAATTCTGTGATCGTGGTTACGGGTGGTTGGCAGTGTACTGCAAGCTGCTGTGGTAAAGGCGAAAAACAGTATTAAAAGAGTAAAGTAGGATTTTTTCACGATAGTTTTTGTAGTTTCTATTTCAGAGCCATATTAAAGGGCTACTCAATATCTGACAAATTGCATGTGATTTTTCTAATAGAAGGGAAATCTGTGAAGGTGTAAAGTGCGTAGTTCATGAGTTTGCTTTACTTAAGAATGCTGAATTTGATGGATTCTTCATCAAATTCCGGTATTACTGTTATCAGCGACTGATTCTGAATATAATCAGGCTCTGCTAGAACAATATGAGAGAAATACAATTTTCACCAAGATTGAGATAGAAGTACGGACCTCGAATCAGATAATCCAGGGTCATATCATGTGAGGAATGAGAAGTTGTAAAAGATAGTGAGTTTTTGTTCTTGATAATACTGATTAAACAAATTCAAGTAAAAAGGGGAATTATTGTGAAACAATATTTTGTATCATCAGAAAAACGGCTTTTGTTTTTTATTCTGGCAGTATTTTCTTTTATCACGATATTATCTGCCTGCACATTAATTCCGGATAGCGATTCAAATCGCGGTGCGACCACTGTTAAGCAAGATCAATTTGGTGATAGCTATACAACGATCAAGTACCTTGATCAAGGTTGGGATAATGCTGACAGCTTGTGGTTTTATACCACAACACAAGGGTCCAACGTTATGCCCTACGATTTCTTTATGGTATTGGAACAGCCCGGTAAGTCTGAGCTTTTTCGTTCAGATGACAATATGAACTTCTATCGTTATTTACCTCAAAAAGCTACTTCCAGTAATCCGGATGCACTACCGGTCGGGTGGGTTAAGGATGACTACAAAGGTAAAGAATACATTGGCTTGACTTGTGCAGCTTGTCATACCGGGCAAGTAAACTATAACGGGGTGGGTATCCGTATTGATGGCGGCCCTGCCAGCGCGGATATGGAAACCATCATGAAAGATATGGCGAAGGCTTTGAAATACACGAAAGACAATGAAGAGGTCAGGGCTCGATTTGTCAAGAATGTATTGGCTCGCGGGAATTATAAGACAGAATCCGAGGTTCTCGATGATTTGAGTAAATTCAAACAACGCATCATAAGCTATATTGATATCAATCGCAGTGATGTTGCTTATGGTTATGCGCGGCTGGATGCGTTTGGACGCATTTATAATCGGGTGTTGGAGCACCTCGTCAACGGAAGAGTGTTAGAAGAACTGTTACGTGATGGCAAGATCATGGGCGATGAAGGCATGACTGAAGATGAATTTAACAAAGTCGTGCAGAATGTAGACCACATTATGACGGGTGAGCAACGTGATCATGTGGTTGAACGTCTTGCCAAGACACTGGATGGATGGCAACTAGGTAGACTGCGTAATAAATTATTCAATAAGCCTAATGCGCCTGTTAGCTATCCTTTTTTATGGGATATTCCTCAACATGATTACGTGCAATGGAACGGTCTGGCTGCCAATGCCGGGTTAGGTCCACTGGGACGTAATACGGGAGAGGTTATCGGAGTTTTTGGTACATTAGATTGGAAAGAAGAAAAAGGTTTCAGCATATCAACGCTTATCGGTGGACAGAGTTCCGGAAGCAAAAAAATCAACTTTACCTCTTCAGTGAATGTACATAATTTGAGCAGAATTGAATCCCATCTAGATAAATTGCAATCACCCCGATGGCCGGGAGATGTTTTGGGAGAGATCGACGAGCAACGTGCTTTCCGAGGCAAACCACTGTTTAATGAATATTGTGCCAGTTGCCATGCCAATATTAATCGGAATGATCCGGATCGCCGTGTTGTCGCTCACATGTCGAGAGTGGACGATGTCGGAACTGATCCGGTTATGGCTAAGAATGGTAGGGAATATCGGGGGTTCTCAGGTATTTTGCGCAACCAGTATGTAGGGGTGGGGGTCGGCGATATTCTACTCAACCAAGAAGCACCGGTGGCGGCTTTACTGACCAAGGCGACTTTAAATGTGGTAGCCACTCCGGATGTTGATAAATGGTTTCTCGAACGCTGGACGGATTGGCTGGTAGATATCGCTACCGCATTTTTCCGTAACAAAATTAATCCTTCAATCAAACATGGCAATTATGATCCGGATACGACAGTTGACCCGTTTGCTTCAATAAACGCTTATAAGGCAAGATCATTAAACGGAATTTGGGCAACTGCGCCATATTTGCACAATGGTTCTGTACCCACGCTCTATGATTTGTTATTGCCAAAGAAACGTGAGGGTGATCCGGAAGATGGGGAATATCGTCCTGATCAGTTTGAAGTAGGCTCACGCGAATTCGACCCGGTCAAAGTAGGTCTAAAAAGTGGCGGCTATAAGGGTTTTACTTTTAGAATCACTAATGCAAAAGGTGAAGAAATAAAAGGAAATAGTAATGCCGGTCACGAATATACATCCGGCAAAACAGCGCAGCCTAATGGCAAAATTCTGCCACCACTTAACAAAGAAGAACGATTGGATCTGCTGGAATACCTCAAGACACTGTGACCTGAATATTTTCTTCAATAATTCTTATTTTATGAAAAGGGAGTAATGCGATGAATACCAGTACAAGTTATCTTGAACAGTATGATGCAGCGCCTGACGCAGATAAATTCCCATTAGTGCGTCGCTGGATAGATACAGAGCCTTTGCCATTTTTTAAAGAATTGCGCGAGAAACGTCCTATCTTGGTAACACCCAAATGCACGCTGGTTACCCGGTTTGACGATGTCAGAGAGGTGCTGCTGATGTATAAGGTTTTCACGGTCAAGCCTTATGTGCCGAAAATGGCTAATTACCTGATGATGCATGACGATGATGCATTGCATACCCGTGAAAAATCGCTGATGCAGTTTATGCTGAATCGTGATGATTTGCCCAGGGTACGTAATATGGTGGCGGATATTGCCCGGGGAATTCTCAGTCGCGGCAATAATCAGATTGAGATTGTCAATGATTTCTGTCGTATGGTTCCCGCTATGTTGGTACAAAAATACTTCGGATTGACTGGTGCCAAGAGCGCCGACTTGATTGAGTGGTCTTACTGGAATCAGTATGACACTTTTCACAATCATCCCTTTGATCTGGTGTCCGCAGAGTTGTCGCAGCAAATTATAGCGCGTCATAATGAGACTTCTGAGAAACTGGGAAGCTTCATTACGATGCTGATTGCAAAACGTCTTTTTGCAGTTAAAGCAGAGAAATTGACATTTTCAACCATTATCAGATTGCAAGACGATATTGTTACCAGAATGTTGCGCGCCAGTTTCTCGAAAGAACTGGACTTCGATATTAAGCGTTTGGGGGTTAATGCCGGCGGTCTTCTGATCGGTGCGATTGAGACCACTTCGCAGGCGGTGGCGCAAGTGCTGCAATATCTGTTTCAGCACCCTGAATGGCTGGCCACGGCAAAGACTGCCGCGCAGAAGGAGGATACTTCCGAATTCGATGGCATCGTGTGGGAAGCTTTGCGCTTTGTTCCGATCACACCTTATTTATTCCGTACCACTGCGAGCGATTATATGGCAGCAAAAGGCACGAATTATGAAACCGTGCTACGTGCCGGTACTTATGTGTTGCCGGTAACGCTATCAGCCATGTTTGACGAACGAGCATTTGAATCGCCGGAAAAATTTATCCCACAACGCAATTGGTATAACTATTTTCATTTTGGCTTCGGTAGCCATGAATGTCTGGGGCGTTATGTGGGTATGGTGATGATTCCTGAAATGGTGCGCCAGGTATTATTGAAGAAGGATGTTGTGCCCAAAGGTAACATGGATTACAAATCCGGCCCTTTCCCTGAATCATATGATCTTACGTGGGTTGCGTAGCCAGCAGATCGTTGAAAAACTATCTGTGCTGCCACTCACTATGGTGTTAAAAACAGGCTCAGAATGCTCATTGATTACGCATGAATTGCATTTTTGCTTGGTATCGGCTGTCTCGGAAACGTTCTTCAACGGCCTGCCAGTATGATGAGACTCAGTGTTCTATCGCCCAAATTTGCTTGTGATTCTTAGCGATAGGACACTGAGAGGGCCTACATTAATAATTAGATTTTTCTTCAGTTGATCTGGCCTTGCCGCCGCCTTCCTGATCACCGGCCGGTATTTGATGAAATGGCTGGATCGTTTTACCATAAGCTTCAGGATCAGGTGTTTCCGGCGCTGTTGGCTTGCCACCGCACGCAGCTAATAACATCACCGCGGTTACTACAAAAAAATATGTAGTTCTCATAAAAAACCTTCCGTTGGTTGATAATGAATCGTTTCTGTTACACGGTTCATAGACTACCGGTTGAGGTGGTATAGCACATTGATTTGAATCAAACTAGAGTAATTCTAATTAGCGATAGCGCGATCAATGGCACAAATCAGATTGCATTTTTACCAGTCATTAAATGATTTTGTTGAGCGGGCGTTGCGCGACACTGAAATTATTCATAATCTTGATCGAAAAGCTTCGGTCAAGGACATGATCGAATCGTTCAATGTACCGCACACGGAGATTGAATTGATTCTGGTCAATGGGATTGCTGTCGATTTTAGCTATATTGTGCAGTGCAGTGATTATATTCAGGTTTATCCTGCATCTGAGCATCCGGTAGTGACGCCATTACTACCACTGCGTCCAACATCAATGCGGCCGCCACTATTTTTAGTGGATGTTAATCTTGGAAGATTGGCGCGCTATTTAAGGTTGCTGGGGTTTGATTGCTGCTATCGCAATGATTATGATGATGCCACAGTGGCGAGAATCGCCAGTGAACAACAACGCACCGTGTTGACGCGTGATCGTACATTGTTACAGCGCAGGATTATCACTTATGGATATTTTGTCCGGGCAAGTTTACCTAAAATTCAAACGCAAGCAGTTCTGAAACGATTTGATTTATATGCTTTGTTAAAACCATTAACACGTTGCACACACTGCAATGGGCAATTAGTGGAAACCGAAAAACAAAAAATAGAACATCGACTGGAACCATTGACCAAGCAGCATTACGACAGATTTCTGATGTGTCCGGAATGTGACCGGATTTATTGGCAGGGCAGTCACTGCGAGCGTGTAAAGCATCTGATTGATGACTTTCTTGCAGCAGAATGATTGCATTCATTGCAATGCAGGATCGAGGTACGTTTTTTTTATTTGACATTAAAGACAACCGGTCGTATTATAAAGTCATGTCCAAATTAATTAAGAAAGAATTCAATAGAGAGAATCTGTTAAATCAGGGTGTTAATCTATTTATGAATCAGGGCTATCATGGCACAGGGCTACAGGAGATTTTGGATGCGGTAAATGTTCCCAAGGGCTCTTTTTACAATTACTTTGGCAGTAAAGAGGATTTTGGTGCTGATGTCATTCAGCATTATACTGAGCCGTTTATTATGCAATTAACAGCCTATTTGGATAACTCAGGTGCTGATGCACTCAGTGCAATCAGACACTATTTTGATGAACTCATTGTAGAACTTGAAAAGAATGAGTTTAAAGGTGGCTGCCTGCTGGGTAATTTCATGGGAGAGATCGGTGATACCAGTGAAGTTTGCCAGAAATCGCTTCAATCCGCGGTTAAGCGTTATCGGGATGTACTACAACTCGGATTGGTTAAAGCGCAGCAGCAAGGTACGGTGAGACTGGATAAATCAGCGGAAGAGATGGCTGATTTGCTGGTGAATACTTGGCAAGGTGCTTTATTGCGAATGAAGATAGAAAAATCATCCGCTCCAATTAAGCAGTGTTGTCAGGATTTGCTGGGAGATTATTTCAGGTCTTAATTTTTTTAATTAATAAAAATACGACCGGTCATATTTTTATTAATTTCATTCAATGGGAGATAAAATGCCAAAATACATTATCGAACGGGAAATTCCCGGTGCAGGTTTACTGACACAACAAGATCTGCAAGCCATTTCGCAGAAATCATGCAGTGTGCTGAGCAGTATGGGGCCACGTATTCAATGGCTGGAGAGCTATGTGACGGATGATAAAGTCTATTGCATCTACATTGCGCCCGACGAAGCGACCATCAGAGCACATGCCGAGCAAGGTGAATTTCCCGCTAATCGTGTTTCACGAATCAAATCCGTGATCGATCCAACCACCGCTGAATAGAACGGGAAAATGACGATCGTTCATAAAAATGAATATTTTTAAAGGAGGTAATATCCATGCAGCCCTATGTCATTCGATCCACGATATTCATTCTAATTCTGACTGTCACCGGTATCTCTGCGTCTTTTGCTGAGAATGCAGCGGCAACTGCGACTGCGACTAAAAAACATGCAGCTTCCCTAGAGTCGGGAGGTGGCCATCAGCATTACGTGCAATCGGATGAAGGACAGAAACCAGGTCCGGATGGCCAGCTTGCACCCAAGTTGCACAACTTAGGAGAACATACGTTTCCCGTCAGCACACGCAATCCGTTAGCGCAGCAATACATCAACCAGGGTCTCAATCTTGCCTACGCGTTCAATCATGCCGAGGCACGACGGGCATTCCGCGAGGCGGCGCGGTTGGATCCCGGCCTTGCGATGGCTTATTGGGGGCAGGCGCTGGTGCTGGGCCCCAACATCAACGCCATGATGGAACCGAACGAAGAGCCTCAGGCGCTGGAGATCGTACAGCGGGCCAAGTCATTGATGACGAATGCGCCACCGAAGGAACAAGCACTGATCAATGCGCTTGAGAAACGTTATTCGGGGCAGGCTGAGCAACGGGAGGCGAACAATAAGGCTTATGCAGAGGCCATGCGGCAAGTGCATCAGCGTTTCCCGGATGATGCGGATATTGCAATGCTGTATGTAGAATCCATGATGGATCTGCGACCTTGGGGTTACTGGATGCTGGATGGTCAGCCGTATGAAGGGACAGCTGAAATTGTCGCGCTTACCGAAGAAGTATTGCGGCGCAATCCCAAACACCCAGGCGCTCTGCATATGTATATTCACCTGATAGAGTCGACAAGTACGCCCGAGCGAGCGGAAAAAGCAGCTGATACGCTACTGACGCTGATGCCAGCGGCGGGGCACATGATACACATGTCATCGCATATTTATCAGCGTGTCGGGCGGTATGCCGATTCAATGAAGAGTAATCAGCTTGCAATCGCTGCGGACGAGGATTACATCACGCAGTGCCACGCGCAAGGTTTGTATCCGATGGTGTACTATCCGCACAATATCCATTTTCTTTGGTTTGCAGCTAGCGTGGATGGTCAGAGCAAGATTGCCATCCAATCTGCACGCGAAGTTGCCAGTAAAATTGATGATGCAGTGCTGAAGGCCATACCATTGACAGCAGTCTTCCGTGTCACCCCATATTGGGCGCTGGCGAGGTTTGGTCACTGGCAGGAAATTCTTGCAGAGCCTGCACCGCCATCGACCAATCTATTTTTAACAGGAGGCTGGCATTATGTGCGCGGCCTCGCATTTGTCGCGACAGGCCAATTGCAACAAGCCGAACAGGAATTGGCAGCACTGCGCAAGATCATGAAAGACCCGCTGCTGGATGGTCCTCTGCTCTCAAAAAATACCACCAGGACTGTGTTGAGCGCAGCGCCTGAGGTACTCGCAGGCGAGATTGCTGCTGCGCGTGGACAGTTTGATCAAGCCATTGCACACCTTGAAAATGCAGTTCGTCTGGAAGATGCCCTGGTGTATACGGAGCCGTTGGAATTTCACTTGCCACCACGGTTGGCACTGGGCGCCATTTTGCTGAAGTCAGGGCGGCCAGGCGAAGCAGAAACGGTGTATTGGGAAGATCTGCGGCGCAATCGCAATAATGGCTGGGCGCTTTACGGTTTGACGCAGGCATTGCGCGCACAAAAGAGGGATGATCAGGCGGCGGTCATTACGACGCGTTTTGAACAGGCTTGGGCACGTGCCGATGTGAAATTGAGCGCATCCCGTTTCGGACGCGAGTGATGGTGTGCCGACACATCAGGATTTGATCGATGTCCTTTGATAAAACCATGAGTAAATTATTCGAAAGCAATTCTGAGCAATTAAAAAAAGATTTCCCTTCGATTCAGGAAATTAATGCTGCGAACAAAGATTTCCTCTATCGTCAAGGTGATCATTGTGCCAATGTTTTCTGGATAAAAGGTGGTATCGTGAAGCTTTCGCACCTGACAGCGCAAGGAACCGAAATTACCATCGCACTGCTCAGGCAAGGCGATGTGATTGGTTTCTTGGGAGAACATGCTGCGCATCATGCCATGGAAGAGTCTGCACAAGCATTAGGAGAAGTTGATTTTTACCGCTTGGCATATCAAGATTTCAAAGCACTGTTATCGCAGCATGCAGAGCTGGCGTGGTATGTTTTTGAGGAGACCTATGCCCGCAAACAAAAAATCGAACGTAAACTTCGTACCATCCTGACGCAGCCGGTTGAAATACGCCTTGCAGCCGCATTATTGGAGCTGGCCGAAATGTTTGGCATACGCTGCACGCATGGTTATGCATTGGAAATTCATTTAACGCAACAGGATGTGGCGGATCTGATCGGTGCCAGCCGCTCGGTGGTGAGCACAATTCTGAACGATTTCAGAAGCCGCGGCATGCTGGACTACACGCGTGACCAGATTTGCATCAATGATGCTGCGCTCATTGCGTTTTATCATGCAAAATAACTGACATCACTCGGAGTGGTTTTGTTTTGTAGCTAACAGACAACGTGATAGTGTTGTATTAATGTTTGGTATGGTGATCCATCGGGGTGACCACAATTAATACAGGAGCATTAACATGAAAGTAATTTCACCGCGCATGCACGGTTATCTTGATTTTCTGACTGTCATTCTATTTTTACTTGCGCCAACCCTGTTCGGGCTAAATCAAGTACCGGCCTTGCTGGCGTACAGTCTCGCCGCTATTCATCTGCTTGTCACATTGGCTTCTGATTTTCCTTTCGGAGTTGTCAAGCTCATTCCATTTCCTGTGCATGGCTGGATTGAGCGCGTAGTCGGTCCTGCGTTGGTTGCAGTGCCTTTTATCCTGGGTTTTGCTACCGATGAAGTCGCGAGGAATTTTTATATCGCAGCGGGTTTTGTCATTATCGTGGTCGGTGTACTTACGGATTATCAAGGAAAGGTAAGAGACTGATAGATCTATGGATTTGTTTTATGTCGCTCCGATCCATTATCAAAGTACAGTTGAAGCTGTGCCTTTGTCTAGCATTTGTTCAAAATAATTTCATCTTCGGCAAATCGCTGTGCTGCATGAGAAACTCATCCACGCCTCGTGCTGCCTGTCTTCCCTCGCTGATCGCCCAAACCACTAGTGATTGCCCGCGGCGCATGTCGCCGGCCGCGAAGACGCCGGGGATGTTGGACATGTGGTTTTGATCGACCAGTACGTTGCCGCGCTGGTCGAGTTTCACACCGAGTTGTGAAATCGGCCCTTCCGCTTCGGGACTGAGGAAACCTAGGGCCAACAGGCACAGGTCGCAATCGAGCGTGAACTCGCTGCCGGGGATTTCTTTCATCTTTGCTGGGCGGGAGCCTTGCATTTCCCATTCCAGGCGGATGCCGTGGAGTTTTTTGACGACGCTGTTTTCGCCGGAAAAGGATTTCGTGTTGATGGCGAAGTCGCGGACGTCGTGACCAATGGGAGTGGCGGCTTCTTCGTGGGCGGAACTGACGCGATAGATCATCGGCCAGTAGGGCCAGGGCATGTCCTGCGTTCGGCCGGCGGGTGGTTTGGGAAGCAGTTCAAATTGCTGAACGGACTTGCATCCCTGCCGGATGGCGGTGCCAAGGCAGTCGGCTCCGGTATCGCCGCCGCCGAGAATGATGACATGCTTGTCCTTGGCGCTGATGAATTCCCGCTCTGGGATGTGGTCGCCGAGGTTGGTTTTGTTCTGCATCGGCAGATAGCTCATGGCCAGGTGGATGCCATTCAGATCGCGACCGGGGACGTCAATATCGCGCGCTTTTGTCGATCCGCCGCAGAGCACGATCGCGTCAAAATCGTGGCGTAGATCTTCGACCTTGATGTTGAAACCGACGTTGGCGTTGGTGACGAAGTTGATCCCCTCAGCTTTCATCAGATCCACACGGCGATTGACGATATGCTTTTCGAGCTTGAAATTGGGAATGCCATACATGAGCAGCCCGCCGATTCGGTCGGCGCGTTCAAATACCGTCACCAGATGTCCCGCCTTGTTAAGTTGGGCAGCACACCCGAGTCCAGATGGACCGGAGCCGACGACGGCAACCTTCTTGCCCGTCCGCGTGGCTGGCGGGCAGGGCTTAACCCAACCTTCCTTAAACGCGTGGTCAATGATGTTCTGTTCGATTGATTTAATGGTGACAGGTTGTTCATTGATCCCCAATACACACGCCTCTTCACATGGCGCAGGGCAAATGCGCCCCGTAAATTCAGGGAAGTTATTGGTTTTGTGCAGCATCTCGATGGCATCGTGCCACCGTCCCTTGTAGATAAGATCGTTCCACTCTGGAATGATATTTCCCAGTGGGCAGCCGTTTGGGCCATGGCAGAACGGGACCCCGCAATCCATACAGCGGGCGCCCTGGCGCTCGAGTTTCTCCTCGGTAATGTCGAGATAGACCTCATTCCAGTCGACAACGCGCGACTCAACTGGCCGACGTGTCGCCGTTTCACGCTTGAATTCCCTGAAACCTGTGGGTTTGCCCATTGCGTTCTCCATTCAAAATTAAAAGTTAAAAATGCAGAATCTCATCTTTACCTTTAATTTTTAGTTTACACCGTCCCCGCCTGGCGTTCGCCGAGCCTTCTGGCCATTTCTTCAAACTCGCTCATCTTCTCCAGTGCAGTGTGGTAGTCGGTTGGCATCACCTTGACGAACCAACGGAGTTCTTTCTCGAAATCATCCAGAATCACCTTGGCACGGACCGATCCGGTCAGCTTGTAGTGGTTTTCCAGGAGGGTCTTGATCGTTTCGCGATCATAATCCTTGTCAGGTGTTTCCAGTGCCACCGTCCCGGTATTGCACAGGCGCAGGAACTGGCCATTGACGTCGTAGACGTAGGCGATCCCGCCGCTCATGCCGGCAGCAAAGTTGCGCCCGGTTGGGCCGATGACGACGACTCGTCCGCCGGTCATGTATTCGCAGCCGTGATCGCCGACACCCTCAACAACTGCCTGGGCGCCGGAGTTACGGACGCAGAAGCGTTCGCCAACGATGCCGCGGATGTAGACTTCGCCTGCAGTTGCGCCGTAGCAGATCACGTTGCCGGCGATGATGTTTTCCTCGGGCTTGAACGTTGCCTTTTTCGGCGGGAAGAGGGCGATCTTTCCGCCGGAGAGTCCCTTGCCCAGATAATCATTGCAGTCCCCTTCCAACATCAGTGTGATGCCGCGAGCGAGGAAGCATCCGAAGCTCTGCCCAGCCGATCCGCTGAACCTGAATGTGATCGTGTCATCCGCAAGTCCGGTATGTCCGTATTTCAGGGCGATCTGGTGCGACAGCATGGTGCCGACAGTGCGATTGATGTTGCGAATCTCAAGGTCAGCCGTAACCTTTTCGCCACGCTCAATCGCCCGTGCTGCCAATTTGATCAGCTGGTTGTCCAACGCCCGTTCCAGTCCGTGCTCCTGCTTCTGTACACAGCGAACGGCCACATCCGCACCGATCCGGGGCTTGTGCAGGATTACGCTCAGGTCTAAATTCCGCGCCTTATAATGGTGCGAAACATCCATGAACGCCAGCAATTGCGTCTGCCCGACCATGTCGTCAAACTTTCGGAATCCCATCTCGGCCATGTATTGGCGTACTTCCTCCGCAATAAAGAAGAAGAAATTGATGATGTGCTCAGGCTTGCCGGCAAATTTCTTGCGCAGCTCCGGATCCTGAGTTGCCACGCCGACTGGGCAAGTGTTCAGATGACAAACCCGCATCATGATACATCCGGAGGCAATCAGCGGCCCGGCGGAGAAGCCGAATTCTTCCGCCCCGAGTAGTGCCGCGATGATGACGTCGCGACCGGTCTTAAGTTGTCCATCCGTTTGTACGACCACGCGCCCGCGCAGGTTGTTCATCACCAGAACCTGTTGCGTCTCGGCGAGTCCCAGTTCCCACGGGATGCCCGCGTACTTAATGCTGGTCAGCGGCGCAGCGCCTGTTCCGCCGGAATCGCCGGAGATCAAAATGTGATCCGCCTTGGCCTTGGCGACGCCAGCCGCAACGGTTCCGACTCCCACCTCGCTGACCAGCTTCACGCTGACGCGCGCCTTGGGATTGGCGTTCTTTAGATCGTGGACGAGCTGCGCCAGATCTTCAATCGAATAAATATCATGGTGCGGCGGTGGCGAGATTAACCCGACGCCGGGTGTCGAGTGTCTGATCTTCCCGATATACGCATCCACCTTGTGTCCCGGCAATTGCCCGCCCTCGCCGGGCTTGGCGCCCTGGGCCATTTTGATTTGCAATTCATCGGCGTTGGCCAGGTATTCCGTGGTGACACCAAACCGTGCGCTCGCCACCTGTTTGATGGCGCTACGGCGGAAGATGACGTTGCCGTTCGCATCCGGCTGCGGATCGGGTTGGAAGCGCCGCGGGTCTTCGCCTCCTTCGCCGGTATTGCTCTTGCCACCAATACGGTTCATGGCGATGGCCAGATTTTCGTGGGCTTCAGTGCTGATCGATCCGAGCGACATCGCGCCGGTGACGAATCGCTTGACGATCTCCTTAGCTGGTTCGACTTCTTCCAACGGGATCGGATTGACCGCTTTCTTGAAGTTAAGCAATCCGCGCAAAGTGCATCGGTTGCGCGCTTCATCGTCCAGCAACGTGGTGTATTCCCTAAACTTCTTGTACCCATCGATGGGTTTCTCGACACCCACCCGAACCGAATCCTGGAGCTTGGCCACCGTCTCGGGGTTCCACATGTGGTATTCGCCGTCGCGGCGCCACTGATACAGTCCGCCGTTGTCCAATATCGGTTCATTCACTTGGATCGGCGGGAATCCGCGGCGGTGTCGTTCCAACGATTCACGTGCGATGATCTCCAGACCGATTCCCTTGATGCGCGAGGCTGTGCCGGTGAAGTACCGGTCGATCATCGTTTTGCCCAGACCGATCGCTTCGAAGATCTGAGCACCCCGGTAGCTTTGCACGGTACTGATTCCCATCTTCGACGCGACCTTGAGGATCGCTTTGTTGGCTGCTTTGATGTAGTTGTATTGCGCTTTTTCCAACTTCAGGTTGGGGAGTAATCCGTCCTGATATAAATCTGCCAGCGTCTCGAAAGACAGATACGGATTCACCGCTCCGGCTCCGTATCCAATGAGCAGGCAGAAGTGGTGTGTCTCGCGCGCCTCGCCGGTTTCGATCACCAGGCCGCATTGCGTGCGCGTACCTTCGCGGATCAGGTGATGATGTACTGCGGCGGTCGCCAGCAGGCTGGGGATCGGTGCGTTCCCGGCATCTACACCGCGGTCTGACAGAATCAGGATAGATACGCCTTCCTTGACCGCACAAGCCGCCCGTTCCATCAATTCTTCCAACGCCCGCTGCAAACCCGCTTCACCTTCGCTGACTTGGAAGAGCATCTCGAGCGTCACCGCGCGCAATTTGCCGACAGCCACTTCCCGCAGTTTTTCCAGATCAGTATTGCTGATGATCGGGCTTTTGAGTTTGATCAAATGCGCGGCATCCGGTATTTCATCCAGCAAATTCCCTTCGCGCCCGATGTAGGTGTATGTCGATGTGACCAGTTCCTCCCGAATCGCATCCAGCGGCGGATTGGTTACCTGGGCGAAGAGCTGCTTAAAATAGTTGTAGAGCAACTGCGGTTTCTCGGAGAGACACGCCAGTGGCGTATCCGTCCCCATCGAACCGATCGCTTCGGCGCCACTGGCGGCCATCGGCATCATGATCAGCTTCAAGTCTTCATGCGTGTACCCGAACACATGTTGCCGCATCAGCAACGTCGCATGATCCGGTTGATGCACCTTGTTCGGGGCTGGCAGGTTGTCCAGTTCGATCAGGTTTTCTTCCAGCCATCTTTTCCAAGGCCGACTGTTCACGAGTTGCCGCTTGATCTCGCTGTCATCGATGATCCGCCCTTGTTTGGAGTCGATCAAAAAAATCTTGCCTGGCTGCAACCGCCATTTCCGCGTTACGTTTTCCGGCGGAATGGGCAGCACGCCCACTTCGCTGGCCATGATGACCAGATCATCCTTCGTCACGTAGTAGCGCGAAGGGCGCAGCCCGTTTCGATCCAGCATCGCGCCGACGAGTGTGCCATTCGTAAAGGCAATGGAAGCCGGTCCATCCCACGGTTCCATTAGACAGGCGTGATATTCGTAAAACGCCTTGAGGTCTTCATCCATCTGATCGTGGTTCTGCCACGCTTCCGGGATAAGCATCAGCACTGCATGGGGCAAACTCCGACCGTTCACACACAGAAATTGCAGCGCGTTGTCCAGCGTGGCTGAGTCCGAGCCGGATTCCGTCAGAATCGGGAGCATTTTCCGGAGTTCGCCCCCGAACACTTCCGATTGCAAAGACCCGTACCGCGCCCGCATCCAGTTGCGGTTGCCGCGCAACGTGTTGATCTCGCCGTTGTGAGCCAGGTAGCGGTATGGATGCGCCAGCCGCCAGGATGGAAAGGTATTGGTCGAAAACCGCGAATGGACGATCGCCAGGGATGACAGGAAATCCGGGTCCGACAAATCCGGGAAGTACGCCCGAACTTGTGCCGCCGTCAACATGCCCTTGTAGATTATCCGATTGGCCGACAGGCAGCAGATATAGAAATCCTCCGCAGCTTGCGGCGGGAAATTACCAAACTCGATGGTATTTTCGGTTCGCTGGCGCACCAGATATAGCCGTCGGTCAAAGTCTTGTCGGTTGTAAAAGCTCACTCCCATTCCGACAAAGACCTGCCGGATCACCGGCTCCACCTTGCGCGGGCTTGGCCCGCACGCGTTGGCGTTAACCGGTACATCCCGCCACCCTAATACCACCATCCCGAAATCGGCGGCGATTTTCTCCATTGTCTGTTCGCACAATTTGCGGGCGGCAGCGTCCTTGGGTAGAAAGATCATCCCCACACCATATTCACCCAAGTGAGGCAGCTCGATACCGATCTTCTTGGCTTCCCGCCGAATGAATTTATCCGGCATCCGGCACATGATCCCGGCGCCATCCCCCGAATCCGGTTCACACCCGCAGGCGCCGCGATGTTCCATGTTCTCCAGCATCTTCAGGGACTGATCGACGATAGAATGGGAGTCCTTTCCCTTGATGTGAGTGATAAACCCGACACCGCAGGAATCATGGTCGAAGCGTGGATCGTACAAGCCCTGTGCGGGCGGATAGCCTTTTGTCATCGCTAGTTGCTCTCGTTCTGAGTTGGCCCCAGTTGGACAAATTTTCGAATTATGATCATAGCGGATGAGAGAGGGGAATCCAAATATTTCTGCAAATGGGTAATTGAAATGCCTTTGTATGCCAGCGTTTAACAGCAGTTGGGGTTCGGCGTGTTTGACACTCCATCCGATTTCCAGTAATTTCATTTCCTATGAGAGAGGGTGTTTGTTTTTCCAATACGCTTGCTCCACCGAAGCGACTTCGATGAGAAATTCAATCAAGAGGGGATAGGCTATGTCTGTACTTCAGGAAATTTCGGAGGAATCAACGACCAACGAGTGGACTAAAGCGACCGCCAAAAAAATACCTAACATCGATCTCACCGAACTTTTCGGTAGCAACGTCTTTGGCGACCGCGCCATGCAAGAGCGACTTTCCGTGGACACCTATCGCGCATTGAAAGAAACCATCGAGAAGGGAAAATTGCTCACACTCGAAGTCGCTAATGCCGTCGCCGATGCGATGAAGGACTGGGCGATCGATAAGGGTGCCACTCATTACACTCACTGGTTCCAGCCCCTCACCGGCAAGACCGCCGAGAAACACGATTCGTTCATCGCATCGGCTGCCGACGGCCACATTATCTTGGAGTTTTCGGGCAAGCAGCTGATTAAGGGCGAACCGGACGCTTCTTCGTTTCCTTCGGGTGGCATTCGTGCCACCTTTGAAGCCCGCGGCTACACTGCGTGGGATTGTACCTCTCCTGCCTTCCTGAAGGAGGATGCCGTCGGCAATGTGACGCTTACGATCCCGACCGCGTTCTGCTCCTACACCGGCGAGGCTCTCGACAAGAAGACCCCGCTCCTCCGCTCCATGGAAGCTGTGTCCAAGCAGGCGATCCGTGTTCTGCGCGCTCTTGGCAACGCCACCGCTCAGCGTGTGACCGCGACCGTTGGTCCGGAACAGGAATATTTTCTTATCGATAAAAAATACTACGATCAGCGCATCGATCTGATCAGTGCTGGACGTACTCTCTTTGGCGGCCCGGCCCCCAAAGGTCAGGAGCTGGAAGACCAATATTTCGGTGCGATCAAGGATCGTATCTCCGCCTTCATGCGCGATTTGGACATCGAACTGTGGAAGATGGGCGTACTGGCAAAAACCAAGCACAACGAAGTCGCTCCGGCTCAGTTCGAAATGGCGCCGATTTTCTCCACTACCAACGTTGCCACCGACCACAACCAATTGGTCATGGAAACCATGCAGAAAGTCGCGCTTCGGCACAGCCTCGTCTGCTTGCTCCATGAGAAGCCCTTTGCCGGCGTGAATGGCTCGGGCAAGCACAACAACTGGTCACTCGCGACTGACGGCGGACAGAACTTGCTCGAGCCGGGCAATACCCCATACAGCAACGAGCAATTCCTCATCTTCCTCGCCGCTACCCTAACCGCCGTTGATCGGCACGCGGACAAGCTCCGCGCCAGTGCCGCCAACACCGGCAATGACTTGCGCCTAGGCGCGAACGAAGCACCGCCTGCTATCATTTCTGTGTTTATGGGCGATGAATTGAGTGACATTCTGGAAGCCATCGGCAAAGGTAAGGCCGGCAAAGGCAAGGGTGAACGCTTCATGGCACTTGGTGTTGATAGCCTTCCCGCTCTGCCGATGGACAACACCGACCGCAACCGCACCTCGCCGTTCGCCTTCACCGGCAACAAATTTGAGTTCCGTATGGTCGCGTCTTCCGCCTCCATCGCCGGTCCGAATACGGTTTTGAACACTGTGGTCGCGGAAGCGCTGGACGAAATCGCAACCCGGCTTGAGAAAGCTTCGGACGTGAACAAGGAAGCCACGGCCATTGTCCGTGAGGCTGTCAATAAGCACGGGCGCGTGATCTTCAACGGCAATGGTTACGCTGCCGCCTGGATCAAAGAAGCCAAGAAGCGTGGCCTTCCTAACATTTCCAACACTGTCGACGCCCTGGCCGCAATGGCCAACGACAACGCGGTGAAACTGTTCGAGAAGTACAAAGTTCTCTCTGGCGGTGAGCTCCACGCTCGCTACGAAGTGTACCTCGAGCAGTACACTAAGAGCATCAATATCGAAGCCAAAGCATCCATCGACATGGTGAGGAAGCAATATATCCCGTCAGTCATCAGCTACCTCGGCGATCTCGGACAGGCCAGTCAGAACGCCAAGTCGATTGGACTCGCAGTGACGGTGCAAAAGGATCTGGCAGGTAAGATCACTAAGCACCTTGTGGGCGCGTACAAACAGCTTGCGGTGCTTGAAGCCGCACAAGAGAAAGCGAACGGCATCGAGCATGCGAAGGAAAAAGCGGAAGCATTCCGTGACAAAGTAGTCCCGGTGATGAACAGCCTGCGAAGTGACATCGATGCGCTTGAATTCCTTCTTCCCGCTACCTCGTGGCCGGTACCATCCTATGCGGAGATGCTTTTCAAACTCTAACAGGCCGTTGAAAAACGATCTGTGTTGCCGCTACTGTGTTAAAAACAGGCTAAAAATGCACATTTATCACGCATAAACTGCGCTTTTTCGCCTGTTTTTGCCTTGTATTGGTTGCCTTGAAAACGTTTCCCAACGCCCTGCTAATCCTCGAAGGAAAATCATTCGCAAAAAAATCCCTCCGTCGCTTTGGCGAGAAGGGAGGATCTTTTTGCGCTATCGCGGCGGCTTCTTTTCGTCCTAATTATTTGCTACTGGCAGCATCAGCTTTTTCTGTTAGCTCATCGCCAGCTTCTTCAATTTTCTCAGCAGCGTTGTCGAGCGCTTCATCTATTTCTTTACCCGCGCGTTCAGCCGGTCCATCAAGAGCGTCTCCTGCTGCTTCAATCTTCTCAGTAGTTTTTTCAATAATTTCATCAACGGTTTTTTTACTGCTATCGATAGACTTGTCTACTTCTTTGCCCATTTTTTCAGCAGGTCCTTCTTGCCCGCAGCTGGTCAAAAGAAAAGATAAAAGAATCAAGGATAGGGACAAAATAAGTTTGTTCATCAGATACCTCGTATAAGAATGAATAGAAACATTACTAAAGATAATGCCGGGTAATTCTGAAAAGTATGTTATCCACTTGCCTGAAAACAGCTAGTTAGCACCTATACGATTAAGAATCCGATTTATATCAACTGGCTGAGTCGACGGGAGGTGGAAAAACTGAACAGAATAAACCAAGGCACCCGCATAGTAACACTCATAAACCCCTGCGACAAATTTGTTTACTGGCATAGTTTGCTGCACAGACCAGAGAAACTACTATTGAATATCAATGTATTGGACGAATAGGTCGTCAGGGTGGTACTGGGTAAATGAATAAAGATCAGGTCTTGTGTTCCAGCAGTACGTAAGCAACGGTCTTGTTTTTCCAAGTGGATCCCCAAAGCTTTTTGGCAGCTTCACTGGCCATGGTATAGAACTCCTCCCATTGTTCAGGCGGGATTGTTTGACATCCAAGGCTTGATGTTTTTGTGAAACCTCCCCGGTGAATATTGATGCCAAAATTGCCCGTATCAGGATAAGGCGGGTTACCATCCCGGATGACGGTAACTTTACCTGAACGTTGGCAAATTGCTTCATGTGGCTGACTACCGTTATGTTTATCAAAGCGATAAGCCGGCCAGATGCCTGTTTTGAGCACTGTCATCCCCTTGGTTTGTTCACTGGTGCCGAAACCCTGGTGAATTCTTGAGGGATCGGTATTGCCATTGAAGGCAGCAAAAATATGAAGGGACGGAGCCCACAGGATGATAGCGTCGTCGTATACGTTGCGATCGTTTTCTCCGGAAGGGCCGATGGAAGGAAAAAAGCCGCGAATCCCCACAATTGATAAAGCGTAGTCTTGTAGCTCGTCTTTATAGGGAACTAATAGCGTTTCAAGCATTTCATGCGTGATTGCTGGGCGTCCTGATTTGGGTAGAATCTGTACACTGCTGGGCATGTTTATCTCCTTTAGGCTTCTGGGTAAAGCAGGGCTAATACGGTCGGCTCGTCGAATCGACCAGTGACAGTGCGTCCGGTTATACGTTGCCAGTCGCGTAGCGCATTCCGTAGCTCCTCGCTCCATTTGCCGTTTATGCGCGTTTCAGGAATGCCGAGCGCTCTTTGTAGACCCTCGATATCTTCACTGTTTAACCGACTGGTTTCAAAATCATTGAGAGGAATATCCGCTGCTGCCGAGTTGTTTGCCGGAGGTACGATAACCTGTATTGCTGGCGTTGAAGATGTTGCAGGTGTCGTAGTGGATTCTTCCGGTTTTTTGCCGGTGCCGCGGATAGCAAATAGTTTGGATATGGCATCAAACCAGAACGGAGCGCCGAATACGCCGGCCAGAGCTGTAATCAACCAGCCAATCAGACTTAAATTTGGGTTTTGAGAGACTGGGTAATTGAAACAATCTAAAAGATCTGGTGATTGATTAGGTGCTTGTTTGGAGCAAACCCAACCAATTGGTGAACCTAAATTTTGTAACTTATCAATCCGGCTAGCTAAGTCTTCGATTTGTTGCTTTGCTTCCTCAGTAGCATTTTTCTCCCCCTCTTTGCTACCGGGTGGGATGACAGGCGCTGCATTTTGTTTCTTCGCTTCTGAAGCCTGAATCGCAGCGGCTTCTTCTACAAGTTTCTTTACCTGTGCTGGATTTTCTTGTAGTTGCTGTACGATATAAATGCTATCAATATTTAAAAAGACAGCGAGTATCAGTCCGATGAAGAACATGACCGCTTGGGCGCGGCGTTTATACCAACCGCCAACTCTATCCATGACTTCGTTAAAGTGAAATTCGACTTTGGTTTTAAACTTCTCTAGGTCGTCATTGGCTTCATCAAGCATGGGGCCGAGTAATTTTCCTAAGGTAGCATTGCGATCATCGAGTTTCTGACGCAGTGCTATCAATGAGCCATCGTTCGATAGCACTTGCACCAGTGCGGCGGAAAATGCTGTGGGCGATATATAGGATGGTTTCGAGCCGGGTTGAGAGAGTGTATCAATGAGTGGATGTTGATATAGAGCTTTGGTTTCAGTAGCCCCTACTGTTTTATCAAATCCAAGCTTGCGAAGCAATGAATTTATGATGCCCGTTGGCTTAGGTAATTCACCCAACATCATCGCAATGCCTTCGAATAAAACCTTGCCGCGCATCTCAAGCATTTGAACTATCAATTCGTTAACACCGCTGACTAAGCCGGCAAACAGCGCGTAGATCAAGAAAATTGCAATCATGATATCAAGCATGCTCTTCTCCCCAATGGGTTGTCTTCAGTTGTATTGTTTTTCAGAATCGGGTATGGCGATTTACTTTGCGTTGAAAGCTCTGTACGGCGAAGTATTTCCCCCTCTTTGATCATTATAATTTTTCTTGATGAAGAAGCAGTGAGTTTTATCACATTGAACCGGTATTTTCCGGTTGGCTGATCAGTCTGCGCGGATTTTAATAGTACCGAAACGGGAACCCCAACGTGCATGGCGCTGAAAATAAAACCGATACCGGTTTCTTTTTGAGTTATTTCTTGAATTATCTTTAAGGTATATTCGCTACTGTCACTTAAAGGAGGTATGGCATTGGATATCATCATTTATATTTCTCTGGCGCTGATGGCGATTGTTTTGGTCTATGGCATCATGCTTTATAATCGGTTGGTTGATATTAAACATGGCGTATCACAGGCATGGTCGAATATTGATATTCTGCTGAAACAACGCCACGATGAGCTTCCCAAACTGGTTGAGACCTGCAAGCAATACATGGGTTTTGAACAGGAAACACTCAAGCAGGTGATCGCAGCGCGCTCACAGGTGGCAACCGCACGGGAAGCCGGCAATATCGGTGCATTAGGTTCTGCGGAAAATAGGCTGCGGGCGGGTTTAGGTAATCTGTTTGCCGTTGTGGAAGATTATCCGGAGTTGAAAGCCAGTGAGAAATTCCAGCATTTGCAAGCGCGGATTACCGGGCTGGAAAATAGCATCGCGGATCGTCGTGAGTACTATAACGAAGCAGTCAGAATCAATAATGTACGCATTGAGCAGTTTCCCGATGTCATCATCGCCCATTGGTTTAAATTCAAGCCGCGTGATTTGCTGGAATTCAGTGACACTGACAAACAGGATGTCAATATCGGCCAGTTGTTTGGTTAGTGCACGGTTTTAGCATGGATATCCTGTCAGCGAAATTTACTCCCGAAGACTATGAATTTGCGCTGATCGCATTGCTATTGGCAGCATTGATCAGTTTTTATGTATTTGTTCGCAACTGGAAACGGCTGCGCATCATTGAAGATACGCCCACCGCGAGACTACGTTCTGCGCATCAAGGTTATATTGAGTTGGAAGGAAAAGGGCAGTTTATGGATGACCAGCCCATTTATGCACCGCTGTCCAATCATCCGTGTCTCTGGTATCGCAGTCAGATTGAGCAGCAGGAAACTTTTACCGAAAATGGCCGCACGCAAACACGTTGGCATGTTGTTTACAAAAATATCAGCAATCATCGGTTTAAGCTCACGGATGGCGCAAACAGTTGCTATGTGGATCCGGACGACGCGGAAGTCAACGGTAACGAGAAACTGGTATGGTACGGCAATACCGAATGGCCAACCAAGACTCAAATTCTGGAGAGCCAGTCGATTGTTCATGCGATGACAAACAGTTATCGTTACAGCGAATGTTTGATATTGCCAGGGCAACCGCTGTATGTACTGGGGCAATTTAAAACCTGGTCTGCCGCGGCGCAACAATCAGTCCGGGATGTGATGATTCATCTGATTAACGATTGGAAGCAGGATCAACCGGCGTTGCGAAAACGTTTCGATAGCAACAAGGACGGCAACATCGATCAGCAGGAATGGGAAGTGGCGCGTCAGCAAGCGCGATCGGAAGCGCAGCAGATTCATGATCAACTGGCTTTGGAACCAGATGAAAACATCATCACCAGACCAGATAACTCAGAACATCCCTTTATCATCTCTGTTTACCCGCAAACATTATTAATCCGGAAATACCGCCATACTGCCTTCCTGGCGCTGACGGGATGTGTTCTATCCATCGGCATCATCGCCTGGTTAGTGAATGCGCATGGGTGATTCAACTAAAATCTATGGCATCATGCATTTAAATAAAGTCGCAACGAGATTCTCAAAGGATGAGATAGAATGAAGAACTGGCGTCTTAAACTCAACTGAGTAATTTTCACACGTGATTGTGATGTAGTATAAAATAATCCCGCTTCCATAAGGCAGTATTGCCGTCAAAGTCTAATTTAGAAGGAACCAATATGTCGCGCACATTTTTTATTCTTATCGCTCTTGTCACTACGCTGCAAGGTTGTGTAACGTCCAGAGAGGTGTTTCTTGCCGATGGAACCAAAGGACATAACGTCAACTGTAGCGGTTCCGGAATGAACTACAGCAACTGTCTTGAGAAAGCCGGTGAAATCTGTGGTGCGCTTGGGTATCAACTACTCAATCAGCAAGGTGACGTTGTTCCGTTCTCACAAGCAATCCGTGAGTTTGGCGCAAATCCACAATCAACTTCGGTCGGATATTTGACACAATCAGGCTCGATAATCACCCGTAATCTATTTATCAAATGTAAATAAAACAGGGTAATAGCGCATGACTGATGCAGCGTAAGAAAAACGGCATGCACTCAGAAGCTGATGAAAGTGCCGGACTGTAACTCTCAGGACGAGAAGTAGGAACGCAGTATTCCAGAATATCGATAAGCCTTGGAAACATTATCTGTCTCATTCGCGCATATGTATGCAGAGTAGCGCGCTATTGCCAAAACAATTTTGACCGCACCAGCCGTTTCCAGGCGGTGCTGGATAAATGTGCGCGTTGCGTGGCTTCAGATTCCAATGCGCCGCTGAGCCGACCGAGGTCAAAACTGAGCGTGGTGGATTGTTTCGGTAACTTGCGCAGCAATTGCATGCCGATGCGCGTATCGTTTTCATGCCCTAATTCATCTTGTAAGGCCGCTAACGCGGCGATAAAATGGTCAACGTGTTTCCCATAGAGTGGCGCGAAGGCCTCCATTGCGTAGCGCATTTTCTTGGTGGCGATGCGCGCCTTATGGCACTCGGTTGGATCAAGTCTGGCAAAACCATGACAGTGTTTGCGCAGTTTTTGCCAGCGTTTCTCGAGAATCGCCTCAGCCCATATTTTAGTATTACGTATCGGTATATCAGTGGGTGTTACCAGCAGACTGCGGCCGATGTCGAGTACGAGTTGGGTAAATGCGGGTTTGAGCAACGCTGTTTGCGCTCGTTGGCGGGCATGCCGCGCAGTATCCTGTATCAGAGCAAGTACTGTGTCTTCGACCGATGTATTTCCTGACGATGCTTGTAATACCGTCAAAATCTCAGGCAAAGTCTCATGTAAAAACACATCCCAATCGCGGGCCGGACTCAGCGCGTGTATCGACTCGCGCAGCGATTGATTCCACTCCGGTGGTGTTTGTCCCAACGATTTCATCAGCAACACGCCAGTGTGCAGGCGACGTAATGCGATGCGTAGCTGGTGCAGATATTCGGTGTCGTGCGCGTTTTCCAGAAAGCCGGGTACATTGGCGACCACTTGCACCAGTGCTGCCTGCAGGATGGCATTACTTGCTTCACCGGCGGTTTGATCTTTATGGATTGCCGCGTGCACAGCTTTGACTGGGATAGGGTTCACTGCGCCGCTCAAGATATAACCTCGTTCTGCTTTGCTGCGCGGTTCGATGTGTAGCGACACCTGTTGCAATAATTGCGTCGCTGCATCGAACAGAAATGTCGGTGCTCCGGATTTGAGTTCGATTTCCACTTCGCAAATATCCCGGTGCATTTTTCCTGCGTAGATTTTGCCGGTATCGAGTGCCACTTCGGCTTGCGCCTGGCTGTTGCCGATTTGCCAGGTGGTACGCTGAAATTTGGTTGTGAATACCGGGGCGATACGCTTGAGTTTGACGCCAGCGAGTAAATCCAATGCGATTTGCGGTAAAACAGAAAAATCCGGGTGATTGCCGTTAGTGACCGCCATTTCCCATTCCGGACGGCTCGACAGCGCGCCAACCGATGATGCCTCGGCTTTCAACGTTTGAATCCACCGATCATCCACTTGGCGCACACGCAACGCGATACCGCGTCGCATTAGATCAAACTTCGGAGTGTCAAAATAAATGCTGAGTAAAAGACGTTGTTCCGGTGCGATTTGGTTCAATAAGGGATGTCGCCGGACACGCATGGTATGACGTGGTTGCAAAGCCAGCTTCAGCTCAATTTCCATGACGATTTCCCTGTCTGAATAATATCGCTACATGCGATTGAAACAGATACTTTACTACTCAATCTTCAGCGTATCAAAGTTGATGCCTGCGGGAGCCGGTGGCGTTTTTAGTTTCATGCCTTCCAACGCATTGACGACACGATCCGCGATGATCAGATTGCGATACCATTTGCGATTGGCCGGTACGATATGCCAGGGTGCTTGATCGGTGCTGGTAGCGGCCATCATGGCCTCAAACGCCTCGATATAGTTTTTCCACAGCTTCCGTTCCTCAAGATCCCCATCGTTGAACTTCCAACGCTTTTCAGGATTGTTGATGCGCTCCTCCAGCCGTTTTTTTTGCTCATCCTTTGAGATATGCAGGAAGAACTTGAGAATAACCGTCCCGCTCTCGGACAGCAATTCTTCGAACTCTTTAATCTGATCAAACCGTTGCTTGACTACTTTATCGGATATCAACCCATGCACACGCGTGATCAGTACATCCTCATAGTGCGAGCGATTGAAAATGCCGATCTGACCTTTGGCTGGGGCTTTCTGATGTACACGCCAAAGAAAGTCATGACCAAGCTCTTCCACTGAAGGCGTTTTGAAAGTGACTACTTTGCATCCCTGCGGATTCACGCCGGACATCACGTTCTTGATCGTGCCGTCCTTGCCGCTGGTATCCATTCCCTGTAACACGATCAGCAATGCACGGTTGCTGTTGGCGTAAAGTCGTTCTTGCAACTCACTCAACCTGCCGATCAGTTTTTCTGTAACGACTTTGGCTTTTTCTTTGTCTTGATTGGTTTTCTGGTAGTCACCGGTGTCGTCGGGGTCGCAATGGGAGAGCATTAACTTGCTTTTCTGCTTTACTTGATAGTTTTTCATCTACTTTCAGGTTTATTGTTATGAACCATTTTCTGGTAAGGGAGAAATAAAGCTATTCGCTAAGCTTTGTCTCTTATCAACTAAATCAAGATTGCATTTTCAATCTCTACCGGGTTTAATTCCTCGCCCCTTGGGGCGGGTCGTTCATCATTTCTTTGATATTTCAGTTAGCTAACTAGGAGGCTATCAAAAGCGGATATTTTTATCTGGAAAAGTTTCCATAAGGACCAGGGTAACGGTCTTTTATTGCCTTGATGATATTTTTGTCACGGACGGAATCGCTAACAAATTCTTCGTTGAGATGAGCTGAACCGGCGAAGCTATCTGGTGAGATACCGGGTGCTTTGATGCCCATAACACTTTCGACTGTCGGATGTACATTGGAAGCCCATTCGAGTGATTTGGTGCAGTAATAGACGAATTCGGTACAGGACATTTTTTGAAAGTTGGAAAAATCGAGAGTGAAGTCATATTCTTTGCCAAGCTGTGATAGCGCCAGTTTGAACATGACTGGGAAGATATCGACGAATGGGACGGTTTCATTGCGTTCCAAACGACTTGCGATTTCGAGTTCCTCGCCAGTGAACATTTCCTTGATATTCGGATTCTCAGAATAGGGTTGTATAACGTCTGCGGCACGGACAACGGAAGCCGGGAAACGGAATGCTGCCAGGTAATCGCAGCGGCAGAAGTTCAACAAATCTTCCATGAAGATGCCGTCCTTCATCGAATGGATGACCATCTGCTCGCCAGACACTATTTTCTCCTTTATCTCGTCTAGTGGCGCGTAAGCATCGGACTTAATCGAGCTGCCGGCAAGGATAGTATCCCAATGCGTGCACATAGTTTCTTCATCTACTTTACCTAAATATAAGCCGACATGGCTGAAGAAACCAGGGATGAAGTGTCCGTCTACATAGTTGTCGTAGCCACGCACGAGGATATCGCCCGGCTTGAGGTCGGCCATCGCCTTGCGCATGTCAGCTCCCTTGACTTGATAAGAGCGTGGGTCATATAGCAGCGTGCCGCGAAAAAGTAGTGTCGTCAGCAGATGAGGTACAACAAAATATCGTGGTTGGCTATCGAATAGCTTGAGATCGCCAAAGAAGCGTAAGAATATTTCCTTGATCTTGTAGCTCCAGGTGTCCCGAATTTTGGGAAGAGGTTCATGTGTTCGTGTCTTGATCTGTTGCATGCGTTTTTCCTTGATTACTAGGTGCATTCGGTAATTATAAATTTCTAGTTTTTATGACTCTTAGTATTTTCTAATTTAAAGATCAATGGATAATGCTATCGAACTTGACTCGATTCCTTATCCGCCATTTCTAGCACATCGTTTGCTGTGAGTTGCCGGCTCATATCTCCGTCCCAGGTTGCGTTGAACGGTAGCGTGTTTTGTACACGTGTCGCACGGTCGAGATAGGTTTGTAGCGTTATATTCAATTGTGTGATGGGAATGGCGATGGCGCGCGGATTGCGGATTGTATCGTTGAACAGGGCTTGATTGATTTTGGCTTGAGGTCGTTTGTCAATTTTTGCTTTGGGCGTTGAGCGAACGGTGCTCAATGATTTTTTGAGTAGCTGGTTGTGATTGCGTTTGTCGTCTTCCAAGACAGGATAGGTTTGTAGGTACAGCATACGTTCACGCCAGCCGAGCAGACGGGGTTGATTCACCACGCGCACCGGTGTGCCGACCGGTACTTCATTGTAGATGGTCACGATATCTTCGGGATACATGCGCAGGCAGCCGTGGCTACCGCGCAGCCCGATGCTTGGCGGTTTGTCGGTGCCGTGAATGGCGTAGCTTGGCCAGTCGAATTTCAGTACATGCGTGCCCATTGGATTATCCGGTCCGGGCGGCACAACGGCAGGTAATGGATCGCCATTTTTTGCATGTTCTTTGCGGATGGACAAAGGGGGTATCCAAGCCGGATTTTCCTTTTTAGAGACGATGCGAGTTGTGCCTTCCGGTGTTTTCCATTCCACGCGCCCGATGCCGACCGGGTGGGTGATGACTTTCTGTGGCTCACCGGGCTTGGCCTTGGGGTAATAAAATAGTCGCATCGCAGCGAGATTAATGACAATGCCTTGACGTGGTGCATCCGGCAGTACGAATTGGGTAGGGATCACGATTTTGGTGCCAGCGCGCGGTAACCAGGGATCGACATTGGGGTTGGCGCTTATGATTTCTTCATAACCTAAATTGAAGCGTCGGGCGATATCAGAGAGGGTGTCGTCTTTGCTGGCGGTGATGACCTGCAGTGTGCCGACCACATCTTCATGAGCGGGATTAAAGCTGAATTCATGACTGGCCAATGGGATGGGCAGCGGTTTAATCGCCGGAGTGGCTTGAATCGATGGCTGAGTCAGAAACGATTGACAGCCGTTCAGAAGGAGAAGGGCGCCGAGCAGACTGCATGTTAAACGATACCGGAACAATGATGACAGTACTTTATTCATCCAAATCATGAGGGTACGAAATAATAAGGTAATCAATGGTACAGCAATTTACAGGGTTTTTCCGTGATGCTCAATAACAAGCGATAAATTGAACAGCCAGTGATTTGGAAACCGACAGTAAGAAAATTAATATATTTGTACGTATATACAAAAATTTAGTAAAGGAAAGGCGCAATATTTTTAGCAGACCGCGACAACCAATGGGATATCGGGCAATTCGCACTGGCTTGTTAATGGGGCACCCTACATCGCTTAAATTTCATGTAAAGTGCTGCCAATGTATAGTTTGCTGATTTAATCACTGATGACATCTGCTGAATCCACCGCTCGGCCCCGACGATTATTATGCTGCAAAAACTGACACTGCTGTTTCCGCTCTGGATGATACTCACTGGTGCCATGGCCTTGTCGTGGCCGGAATGGTTGTTGCCGTTGAATCAAGGATCGGTCGTGGTGTTGATTCTGGGTTTTATCATGCTGTGCATGGGGTTGACCCTGACCTTCGATGATTTTCTCCGGATTGCCCGCATGCCGAAAGTGGTGGCGATTGGTTTTGCCGCGCAATATTCCATTATGCCGTTGCTGGCTTGGGGAATTGCGATAGGCTTGGATTTGCCGACGCATTTTGCGGTTGGATTGATTCTGGTGGGTTGCTGTCCGGGCGGCACGGCTTCGAATCTGGTGTCTTATATCGCGAAAGCCGATGTGGCGCTGTCAGTGGTGATAACCGTTTGTTCTACATTGGCGGCGGTAATTCTGACGCCGTTACTGACGCAATTATTTGCGGGTACACTGGTTCCGGTGGATACCTGGATGTTGTTTAAGCAAACATTGCAAGTCGTGATTTTGCCTGTCGTACTGGGTGTTTTACTCAATCGCTGGGTACCGCAGCTCGTACAATGCGTGATGCCCGTCGCGCCGCTGTTATCCGTGCTGGGTGTGTGCGTGATCTGCGCGGTGGTGTTTGCAGCTAATGCTGAAACCATTCTCACGCATGGCGCCGAGCTGATTCTTGCGGTTGCGTTGTTGCATGGCGGTGGTTTTCTGATTGGTTATCAGTTTGCGCGGATCTTCGGTTGTCATACTCAGAGCGCCCGGACTATTTCGATTGAAGTCGGCATGCAGAATTCCGGTCTGGCGATCGTATTGGCCAAACAAGCTTTTCCGATGTTGCCGCTGGCACCGGTTGTGGGGGCGATTTCAGTGCTGATGCATTCATTGGTAGGCAGTTCGCTGGCGGCACTGTGGCGAGCCTGGTCATCCAAACGGTAGTTTTTTCTTTCGTTATTCCTGCTGTCGACATATCATTCGACTATCCATTTTTAAAGTAAACGGTTATGGCAAACATCGGTTTTATCGGTCTGGGCATTATGGGTAAGCCTATGGCGGAGCACTTGATCAAAGGCGGGCATAGCTTGTTTCTGCAATCGCGTAGCGGGGTGCCTGCGGACTTGGTTGCGCTGGGCGGTTGGGCTTTTCCTGTACCCAAAGAAGTGACGCAGTACGCGGATATTATTATCACCATGCTGCCGGATACGCCGGATGTGGAAAAAGTGTTATTCGGGGAGGATGGTGTTGTCGAGGGACTAGAACCTCATTCTGATCAATCCAAGATCATCGTGGATATGAGTTCGATTTCGCCGCTGGAAACACGTAAATTTGCAACGCGAATCAATCAGCTCGGGCATGATTATGTCGATGCGCCGGTTTCCGGTGGCGATGTGGGGGCGCAGAATGCAACATTGACCATCATGGTAGGTGCAAGTATTGCGGTATTTGAAAGGATTAAACCGATTTTCGAATTGATGGGTAAGACGATTACATATGTGGGTGAGAATGGTGCCGGGCAGATTTGCAAGGTCGCCAATCAAATTATTGTGTCATCAACCATTGAAGCCGTGGCGGAGGCGCTGTTGTTTGCATCCAAGGCTGGCGCTGATCCGGAAAAGGTGCGGCAAGCTTTGCTGGGTGGTTTTGCAGCTTCGCGTGTGCTGGAAGTGCATGGGGAACGTATGATTCAGCGGCGCTTTGAACCGGGCTTTCGTATCGAGTTACATCAAAAAGATTTGAATATTGCGTTGGCAAGCGCTGCCGCTTTGGGTGTAAGTTTGCCCAATACGGCCACCGTCCGCGAATTGTTTTCCGCCTGTCTCGCGCATGGCGGTGCAAAATGGGATAATTCAGCGATTGTAAAAATGCTGGAAAAATTAGCCAATCACGAAATTCAAAAGCATTCGGAATAATGTAATGTCTCTCCAGGAACTTGTTAACAGTTTGAAATCTTTCTTACCCCCGGAAGCGGTGTTGTATGAAATCGAAGATCTGAAACCGTATGAGTGCGATGGTTTGTCGGCTTATCGGCAACTGCCCATGATGGTTGTGTTGCCGCAAACCGAAGAACAAATTATCAAGATACTGCAACTTTGTCATGCGACGAAAACACCGGTTGTAGCGCGGGGCGCGGGCACGGGTTTATCAGGCGGTGCGCTGCCGCATGCTGAGGGTGTTTTGCTGTCACTGGCCAAATTAAAGCAGATTATTGAAATTGATCCACTGGCACGCACGGCGCGCGTGCAACCGGGTGTCAGGAATTTAGCGATCAGTGAAGCAGTGAAACCTTATGGTTTGTATTATGCGCCGGACCCGTCGTCGCAAATTGCTTGTTCGATTGGTGGCAATGTGGCGGAGAATTCGGGTGGGGTGCATTGTTTGAAATATGGCCTTACCGTACATAACATTCTCAAATTGCGCGTTTTAACCATCGCGGGCGATTGCCTGGAAATTGGCGGCGAGAGTCTGGATAGTGCGGGATATGATTTGCTTGCACTGATGACGGGGAGTGAAGGCATGCTGGGTATTGTTACCGAAGTTACCGTGAAATTAATTCCCATACCGGAGAAGGCGCAACTGGTGATGGCGGCGTTTGATGATGTGCACAAAGCGGGCAATGCGGTGGCGAATGTGATTGGTGCGGGTATCATTCCTGCCGGCATGGAAATGATGGATAAAATTACCATCCACGCGGTGGAAGAATTTTTACATGCCGGTTACGATCTGGATGCGGAAGCTATTTTGCTATGCGAGTCCGATGGCAGCGCTGAGGAAGTGGCCGATGAGATTAAACGTATTTATGCCATCATGCAGCAAAGTGGCGCGACTAAAATCAGTGCTTCACAGAATGAAGCTGAACGACTGAGGTTCTGGGCGGGGCGTAAAGCGGCATTTCCGGCGGCGGGCAGGGTTTCGCCGGATTATTACTGTATGGATGGCACCATTCCGCGCAAACATCTGGCCGATGTATTGCGCGGCATTGAAAAACTTTCGCAGGAATATGGGTTGCGCTGCATGAACGTGTTTCATGCCGGGGATGGCAATTTGCATCCGCTGATTTTGTACGATGCCAATCAACCGGGGGAATTAGAGAGAACGGAAGAATTCGGTGGCAAAATACTGGAAATGTGCATCCATGCCGGTGGTACGATCACCGGGGAGCATGGCGTGGGGATGGAGAAAATTAATCAGATGTGTTCGCAATTCAAAAGTGGTGAATTGGCAATGTTTCATGCAGTGAAGGCTGCGTTTGATCCCGAAGGATTATTGAATCCCGGCAAGGCTGTGCCTACTTTGCGTCGCTGCGCGGAACTGGGTGCGATGCATGTGCATCGGGGTGAGGAAAAATTTCCTGAATTGCCACGTTTTTAAAGCCCATGCAAGCCATTATTGATCAATATAAAGCAGCCATTCGTACGGCGATCGAGCATAAAACTCCGCTCCAGATTTGCGGCGGCGGCACTAAACGCTTTTATGGTAATCCAGTAACCGGGCAGAGTAGTATGTTGCTGGATACGACGATGTATCATGGCATTATTGATTACGAGCCGACGGAACTGGTGATTACCGCTCGTGCCGGTACGCGCTTGGCGGATCTGGAAGCAGCGCTTGATCAACATGGACAGATGTTGGCGTTCGAGCCACCTTATTTCGGTGCAGTCGCCACGTTGGGTGGTTGTGTTGCAACTGGTTTGTCAGGACCGCGTCGCGCCACTGCCGGTGCAGTGCGTGATTTTGTGCTAGGAATTCGATTGTTGAATGGGAAATGTGAGGATTTAAGCTTTGGCGGACAGGTAATGAAGAACGTCGCCGGCTACGATGTCTCGCGGCTGATGGTGGGTGCTATGGGTACGCTGGGGGTGTTGCTGGAAGTTTCGCTCAAAGTTTTGCCAAAACCGTCGGTGGAGATTACGTTGCGTATGCAACTCGATGAAGCTGCAGCGATTGAGAAAATGAACCAATGGGCTGGTAAACCACTGCCGATTTCCGCGACTTGTTATGTGGATGGTGAATTGTTTCTCAGACTCTCCGGTGCTGAGTCGGCGGTACGTGCAGCTCAGGTAAAATTGGGTGGTGAAGAACTGGTTGAAGGGGGAGTTTTCTGGAAATCGGTACGCGAACAGAGACATGATTTTTTCCAATCGACTGGTTCGTTACGGCGTTTATCTATTAAATCGACAGTACCTCCTTTGTCTTTGCCCGGAAAGCAATTAACGGAATGGAATGGTGGTCTGCGTTGGTTATTGGGCGATGAAAGCATGAAGATGGAAACCATACGTAAAATAGCAAAAGATGCCGGTGGTCATGCGATTTTGTTTCGCAGTAATGAGTTACGTCATCATGTGTTTCATCCGCTTGATCCCAGTATGATGAAAATTCATCGTGAGCTGAAAGAAAAATTTGACCCATCGGGAATTTTCAATCCCGGTCGACTTTATCCTGAAATTTAAATGCAAACCAAACTCGCTGATTTTATAAAAAACTCTCCGCAAGGGCAGGAAGCCGATGCCATTTTGCGCAGCTGTGTGCATTGCGGTTTTTGTTTGGCCACGTGTCCGACTTATCAGATTCTGGGGGACGAGCTGGATAGTCCGCGTGGGCGTATTTATCTGATGAAACAAATGTTGGAGGGTGAACCGGTTACGCAAAAAACTCAATTGCACTTGGATCGTTGCCTGACTTGCCGTGCCTGTGAAACGACTTGTCCGTCGGGAGTGCGTTATGGGGCATTGGTGGATATCAGCCGTGGCATGATCGAAAAACAGGTAAAGCGTGATGTTCGATCAGATGTTTTGCGTTATGCACTGCGTAAGGTTTTGCCGAATGTGCCGGTATTTAACGCATTGTTTAAAGCAGGGCAAACTGTGCGTCCGTTTTTGCCGGAAAGTTTAAAAAGAAAAATCCCCGTTAAACCTAAACCTGCTAAAACGTGGCCAGTTACGCAGCATCCACGTAAAATGCTGGTACTGGATGGTTGCGTGCAACCAATACTGGCGCCTAACATCAATGCAGCTACTGCCCGCGTGTTGGATAGCCTCGGTATATCGTTGATCAAAGCCGAAAATGCAGGGTGTTGCGGAGCGGTTACTTTTCACCTGAATGCTCAGCAGGAAGGATTGGATTATATGCGCCGCAATATTGATGCGTGGTGGCCATTGGTGGAACAAAATGAGATTGAAGCGATTGTGGTGACAGCCAGCGGATGTGGTGTGACCGTGAAGGAATATAGTCACTTACTGCAACATGATCTGGTATATGCAGGGAAGGCTGAAAGGATATCGGCGCTTGCAAAAGATATCGGTGAAATACTTCATGTTGAACTCGAGAATATTGTGCGCTTGATGAATAAAAAGAATGCTGATACTGATAAGACAAAACTGTCTTTTCACTCCCCCTGTACTTTGCAACATGGCATGCAAATTCGCGGTGTGGTCGAGCAAATTCTGGTTGCTGTCGGTTTTGATTTAACCATCGTTCCTAATGCGCATCTTTGCTGCGGTTCGGCTGGTACGTACTCGATTTTGCAACCTGAACTTTCGCAACAGTTGTTGAAAAACAAAGTGATTGCTCTGGAATTGGGTAAACCGGATCAGATTGCTACTGCCAATATCGGTTGTTTGATGCATTTGCAAAGTGGTGCAGTAATGCCAGTCAGTCACTGGATTGAGCTAATAGATGAGAAATTAGCTAGGTGCTAGGCCGCTAAAAATTCTCATTTCGATTAATATTCTGAATTTTTTGTTATACAATCCCGTGCTGAGTTGTTCAGTCAGAAATTTCTGAGCATACAAAATAAATAAAGTTAGCTTATGGATAATAAATTGGAGAGAGCATGAAGGTAGTTTCTAGAAGTGGTTGGGTAGCAAAATTGGGTGGTGCAGTTTTAGCATCTTTTTTAACGTTGCCAGTGTATGCACAGTTAATGCTTGCACATGAAGGACATCATGATGCCGGTGGTTGTACGATTAAAACAGGTGAATTTCCTGTCACATTCAGTGCATACGAAGTACCGGAAGGTGGCATACCACCGATGCATTCATTTTGCGAGAATTTACCGAATACCGGCAAGGTGAACTTAACCATAGAATTGCCCCATGAAGCTCGTGAAATACTGCTTGCGGTTCGGCTTGTGAAAGAAGGACATGAGGGGCATGGTGGTGGAAAAACTAGTGCTGCTGCCGATCAGAAACCAACAAGTACAGAAAACCATGATGGCCATGAAGGTATGAATCATGACGAGCATGCAGGGCATGGTGATGCTGCTGAACATGGCATAGTATATATGCCCGCACAGGAACATAACTCCGGAATTATTGTAGTTGCGGCTAACCTTACTGAAAAGGGTCAGTATGCAATTCAACTAGAGAAAAAAGATGAAGCGGGCAATGTTAAAACAGTTGTACGTATCCCATTGGGCGTTGGCAAAGGCGGTGGTCATGGTAGTCATGGCGGCGGTTTGGGTATGATGGAAATTGCTTTATTAGTAATTGTTGTTGGTGGAGGCGCTGCATTTTATTTTATCCGCCGTAAGAAAGCATCCGAGGCGTCAGCGTAATTAATGATATGAATCGCTGTTAGTGATTAGTGTCAGATGGTGTAATTTACTGAATCTTTTAGAAGAGATCGACAGTAATTAGTTTTTGAGTTTTTTTGCTGGATAAAACCCCTTGACAGGGCATGGTTGAGAAAGTAGTGTTGCTGGTTATGAAGTTGAGGGGTTGAAGTGAGGATAGAGAAGCTTTCGAAGAGAAGAAGAGGGTGATCTAGAAGAGAAAGCGAAGGATAATTTTGGAAAAACAAAGGAGAGAGAGATGGTTGCCAAGCTATGGCTGAGGATAGTTGGTGTAAT